>DJVD01000162.1:11004-12787 GCA_002440805.1 Chloroflexi bacterium UBA6265 | reverse complement strand
GTTGCACGATGTTGAGAATCCCGATCAAACTGGTATACTTCCACACTGGAGTGATCGAGAATGATTCTCAACTGGGAATGATTCCAACGTTCATCCATCGCACGGGTTTGCGCATCAGGAGGTGGAAGTACAGGTGTCCAGCGTTCCCCGAGGGGCCTATCGCAATACCGCTCAGCGATCCATCATCCTGGAAGAAGTTGAATCGGCTGATGGCCATTTGACGGCAGGGGAGATCTTCGAGCGGGTGCGTCAGCGTTACCCATCGATCGCCTATGGCACGGTGTATCGCACGCTGCATTTGTTGGCCGAACACGAGTTGATTCAGGAGCTGACATTCGCGGATCAGGCCAGCCGGTTCGATAAGCGAACCGATCGTCACGATCATGTGCTTTGCACGGATTGTGGGGCGCTCATGGATGTTAGTGTGCCGATTTCGGCCACCTGCGAGACAGTGGCTGCGCAACAAAGTGGCTGGCACATTGCTCGCCATCACACGTTGTTTGAAGGCGTCTGTCCCGAATGCCTGGCCAAGAGGACCATCGCCCGGTCCTAGGTATGTAGATGTAGTTGAATATCCGTTATTGCAGGGTGCAAGAGCGGCGCATTTTTGGAGGCAAAGAAACACACATGGTGGATACGAACGTTCCTATGCTCGAAATTGAGAATCTTCATGTTTCAATTGAAGACAACGAGATCTTGCGCGGTGTTAACCTGACGATCAACACCGGCGAAGTGCACGCCATTATGGGCCCGAACGGCTCCGGCAAAAGCACCCTGGCCAATGTGATCGCCGGCAACCCGGAATATGAAGTAACCGAAGGCAGCATCCGCTTCTTTGGCGAAGATATTCTCGAGCTTGCACCCGACGAACGTGCCCAACTCGGTGTGTTCCTCGCATTCCAGTACCCAACCGTGATTCCTGGCGTGAGCATGGCCAACTTCCTGCGCATGGCTGTCACCAATGTGCGCAACGCGCGCAACGCCCGCCTTGGCAACAATGACAAGCCGTTCACCCCACGCGAGTTCCGCAAGCTGATGCGCGAGAAGATGGCGCAGTTGAACGTGCCGGAAAGCTTCGCCAGCCGCTACCTCAACGAAGGATTCTCTGGTGGCGAGAAGAAGCGTGCCGAGATCCTGCAGATGGCGCTCCTGGAGCCGAAGCTCTGTGTGCTCGACGAGACCGATTCGGGCCNNATGCACCCGGGCATGGGCATGGTGCTGATCACCCACTACCAGCGATTGCTGGATTACATCACGCCGCAATACGTTCACATCATGATCAGCGGCCGAATTGTCCAGAGCGGTGGCGCTGAACTGGCGCTGGAGCTGGAAGACAAGGGTTACGAGAAGCTGCTGGCTGAGTTCGCCGTCGAGGCGTAAGTCTGGCAGCACAGTCCGAAAACGGCAGCTACGTATATCCGTAGCAACGTGAATGGAGCAACCACATGGTGTCGACACCACGACCAGATATCGATCTGGCTGAATATCAATACGGTTTCCGCGACGAAGAGGATTACTTCTTCAAGTCGGAAAAGGGCCTTACCCGCGAAGTGGTTGAGAACATCAGCCGCATGAAGGGTGAGCCCGACTGGATGCTGCAATACCGCTTGCAGGCATACGAGCATTTCCTGCAGCGGCCGATGCCGAACTGGGGTGCCGAAGAGATCCACGAGATCGACTTCGACGACATCTACTACTTTATTCGCCCCACGGAAACCATGGGTCGAACCTGGGAAGATGTACCTGCGTATATCAAGGATACTTTCGAGAAACTGGGCATCCC
>DJVD01000162.1:0-10885 GCA_002440805.1 Chloroflexi bacterium UBA6265 | reverse complement strand
TGGAGTGGTGGCTCGTTCGTGTACGTGCCGGAAGGCGTGAAGGTAGAAGTGCCGCTACAGGCGTACTTCCGTATCAATGCCGAGAACATGGGCCAGTTCGAGCGCACGCTTATCGTCGCCGCGCCGGGCAGCTATGTGCACTATGTCGAAGGCTGCACAGCTCCAACCTATAGCACCAACTCGCTGCATAGCGCGGTTGTGGAAATTGTGGTGCAGGAAGGCGCACGTGTGCGCTACACCACCATCCAGAACTGGAGCAAGAACGTTTACAACCTGGTCACCAAGCGTGCCCAGGCTTACAAGAACGCCACCATGGAATGGGTAGATGGCAACCTTGGCTCCAAGGTGACCATGAAGTACCCGGCCGTGTGGCTGATGGAAGAGGGCGCTCGCGGCGAAGTGCTGAGTGTTGCCTTCTCCTCCGATGGCCAGCATCAGGATGCCGGTGCCAAGATGGTGCACGTTGCCCCGAATACCAGCAGCCAGATCACATCGAAATCCATCTCCAAGGGCACCGGCCGATCCAGCTATCGCGGTCTCGTGAAGGTTCACAAGGGCGCCGAGAACGTGAAGAGTAGTGTCATCTGCGATGCGTTGCTGCTCGATGAGCATTCCAAGACGGATACCTATCCGTATATGGAGATCGAGGAAGAGCGCGTACAGATCGGGCACGAGGCAACCGTGAGTAAGGTGGCCGATGAGCAGATCTTCTATCTCCAGAGTCGCGGCCTCACGGAAACCGAAGCGATGAGCATGATCGTGAACGGCTTTATCGAGCCAATCGCCAAGGAGCTCCCGCTCGAATACGCCGTAGAACTCAACCGACTTATCCAGCTTGAAATGGAAGGTTCGGTCGGATAGACCGCCATCGAGAGGACCATATGAGCGTATTTGCTTCGACAATAGAAACCCTGGCGGCATTTACCGCCGATACCGTTCGCGCGCTCTCGGCCAGCCGTAATGAGCCCGAATGGATGCTGCAGAAGCGATTGGATGCGTTTGCCATCTACGAGCAACTGCCCATGCCGGGCCGCAGCGATGAGGAATGGCGCCGAACCGACCTGCGTCGCCTCAAGCTGGAACGATTCCGGATTGAAACCGCCGCGCAATCTGAGGCAATGAGCCTGGACGCGATCATGGGCGGTGCCCAGCACCAGCTGCAGTTCGGTTCCGCCGACCAGCGTTCCGGTATCACCGTGCTGAGCGATCACGGAACTGTCTGGCACGAATCGGCACCGCTGCCCGAGGGCGTGGTGTACTGCGATCTCACCACCGCCGTCAGCCAGCACCCGGATCTGGTGCGTGAATACTTCATGACCCAGGCTGTGCCAGCCGATTTCGGCAAGTTCCAGGCCCTGCACGCCGCCCTGTGGCAAACGGGAACCTTCCTGTATGTGCCAGCGGGTGTCACGGTGGACCTGCCGTTCCGCACCTTCGCCCTGCAGCAGGGTGTTGGCACCAGCATGTTCATGCACAGCCTGGTTGTGGTGGAAGAAAAGGCCGAAGCGTTCTTCGTGGATGCCTTCCAGAGCGCTACTGCCGACGATGCCAGCTTTACCAGTGAGGTGGTTGAACTCTTCCTCAAGGACGATGCAAAACTGCGTTACGTTCAGGTGCAGGACTGGGGTCGTCATGTCTGGAACTTCATGACCCAGCGCGCGATCCTTGGTAAGGATGCCGAACTGAAGAGCCTCGAGGTTACCCTCGGGTCGCGCTTCACCAAGAACAGCATCGGCAGTCACCTGCGGGGCGAAAATGCCCTTGCGGAGATGCTCGGTATCTTCTTCGGCGATCAAAAGCAATTCTTCGATCACCACACGTGGCAGTTGCACGAGAGCCCGTACGCCACCAGCGACCTTGAGTTCAAGGGCGCGCTGAAGGAAGGCGCGCGCAGCGTGTACTCCGGCCTGATCAAGGTGGAAGAGGGTGCCCAGAAGACGGATGCCTTCCAGCAGAATCGCAACCTGGTGCTCGATCGCACCAGTCGTGCCGATTCGATTCCGAACCTCGAGATTGCCGCCAACGATGTGCGCTGCACGCACGGCGCCACGGTCAGCCAGGTTGAGGAAGAGCACATCTTCTACCTGCAGGCCCGCGGTATTCCACGCACGGAAGCCCAAAAGCTTGTGGTGGAAGGGTTCTTCCGCCCGGTGATCGATCGCATCCCGGTTGAGGAAATCCAGGATTTCCTCCAGGAAGCCATCGCTCGCAAGGTCGGCTATTAGTCGACACTCGTCGGTAGCGGCAGGGATTCGCCCTGCCAGGGGCAGGAACACTGCCCCGCTACCGGTCGTGCCAAGGACAACACCCCTCATGTTCGATGCCGCGGTCGTCAAACGCGATTTTCCCATTCTGAACCAACCGGGCGCGGCACCGCTCTCGTTCCTCGATTCGGCAGCCTCCAGTCAAAAACCGCAGGCGGTGATTGATGCGTTGGTGCACTACTACAGCACCATCAATAGCAACGTTCATCGTGGCGTGTATCAGTTGGCTGTTGCCGCCGACGCGGCGTTCGATGCCGCCCGTGAACAGGTAGCCTCGTTTATTAACGCTGCCGAATCTGCCGAGTGCATCTACACGCGGGGAACCACCGAAGCGATTAACCTGGTGGCGACAAGTTGGGGACGTACCAATCTTCACCAGGATGACCTGATTCTCGTCACTGAAATGGAACACCATTCTAATTTCGTGCCGTGGCAAATGATCGCCGAGGAACGTGGGGCACGCGTTGAAGCCGTACGCGTTACCGCGAGCGGCGACCTGGATCGCGATCACCTGGCCGAACTGCTCATCCAATCGCCGAAGCTGTTGGCAATCACCCAGGTGAGCAATGTGCTCGGCACAATCATCCCAATCAGGGAGATAGCCGCCGAGGCGCACGCCGCGGGTGCGATCGTGCTGGTGGATGCAGCCCAGAGCGCTCCCCACATGGCGATCGACGTTCAGGATCTGGATGTCGACTTCCTCGCCTTCAGCGCTCACAAGATGCTCGGCCCAATGGGCATCGGCATCCTGTATGGCAGGCGTGGATTGCTTGAATCGATGCCCCCCTACCAGGGTGGTGGCAGCATGATCCGCAAGGTGACGCTGGAGCGAACAACCTGGGCAGACATTCCGTACAAGTTTGAGGCCGGTACACCATCGGTGGCCGACGCCGTTGCCTTTGGTGCCGCACTAACGTATCTCGATGCGCTGGGAATGGAAGCGATTGCTGCGCATGAGCAGGAACTTGCNNCGGGCGGGTCACCATTGTGCCCAGCCGCTGATGAAGGCGCTGGGCGTGAGCGCTACTTCCCGCGCCAGTTTCTATGTCTACAATACGATCGAAGATGTCGATCGTTTGATCGAGGGAATCGAGCATGCGCAACATGTCTTCGCATAAATCCGGTATCCGGGTCGATTGCGGCATTTGCGCCAGCCAGACTTTTCTCGGGGAGAATCTCTTCGTGGATAGCATTTATCGCGAAAACATTTTGGAACACAGCAAGCGCCCGCAGAACAAGGGCCGCCTGGATCCCCACGATTACGCGTTTGAGGATACCAATCCACTCTGCGGCGATGAGGTGCGCATCGAAGTGCGCGTCGACGATGCCGGTATCATCACAGACATCGCGTTCGATGGGCAGGGCTGCGCGATCAGCCAGGCCTCGGCGAGTATGCTCACCGAAATCGTGGTGGGCATGAGCGTGGACGAAGTGAAGGCCATGCCGAAGGATGAATTGCTGGAGGAGATCGGGATCGATCTCAGCCCGGCGCGGATGAAATGCGCTCTCCTCAGCCTGAACGTGTTAAAGGCGAGCCTGTATGGCCGCGATGTCGAGGCCGCCCTGGGATAAGTTCCTACGGCCCATACATGATCAACGGAGATCACACATGACAATTACCGGAACAGAAAATTGGGTGACGGTCGGCAAGGCCGATTACCTCGAGCCAGGCGAACTGATGTACGTGGAGGTGGAGGACGAGCCGGTGTGCCTCATCAATCTCGATGGCGAGATCTTTGCCCTCAACGACACCTGCACCCATGAGGATGCCAGCCTCTCGGATGGCACCATCGTGGGGGACGAAATCGAATGCCCGATGCACGGTGGCGCGTTCTACATCCGCACCGGCGAACCCGCTGCGATGCCGGTTGTTGTCCGTACCGAGAAGTACAAGGTTCGCAAGCACGGCGATGATCTGCAGGTGAGCCTAACCTAGATTCTCCGCTCCCCGGCGTTTACCCGGGCCTCCAGCGTTTCCGTGAGCGAGAGCACAATCCGAAACCCCTCGGTGATGCGCTCGATTGCATCGTCCCCGTATGAATCGAGGATTTCCGCCACATCCCGCAGTACCGGATCAAACAATTGTTGTACCCGCTCCATGCCGGCATCGGTGATCTCGAGGATTGCTGCCCTGCCGTCACCAGGAGCGGGTTTGCGTTCCACCAGTCCCGCAGCAACCAGGCGATTGGCAACGCCGGTCATGGTGCTTAGTGGCATTTTCAGCCGGTCCGCAATAGTACCGGGGCGGGCATCGCCACCAAGTTCGGCCACTGCGTAAAGTGCCTGGCCATCCAGCAGCGTCAACCCAACACGTTCGGCGTACACCTGCAGCGCTCGCCCCAGCGATGTGGATATTTGCCCGAACATATTGGCCAGCGTGAATAGCGCCAACTGGTTCCCGCTGGCGCTGCTCATGCGGTCCAGCAGGAACTCTTCAGAGGGGGGCACGCATTCGAACATTTTCATCATCCTCGGCATGGGCCGGAGATCTTCCCCGGCCCGGATAGGGAGCGATCAGTCGCTGGACGTTGATGGCGCCAGTGTAGCCGGTTGATCGTCGATTGGGAGCGATTCCCCTTCGACATTGATGTTCGGCAGGATGCGATCAAGCCAGCCTGGCATCCACCATCCGCGTTCCCCCACCAGCGTCATGATTGCCGGCACCAGCATCAGGCGCACTACGAACGCGTCAATCAGGATCGCGAAGCCAAGGCCGAAGCCAAGCATCTGGATCATGCGCATATCTTCGAGGATGAAGCTGAGGAACACGGCAGTCATGATGGCACCGGCGGCGGCTACAACCTTGCCGCTATAGCCCACACCGTCCAGCATTGCATCCTTCGCGTTGGTGCCATGCACGTGCTCTTCATGCACGCGACTCAGCAGGAAAACCTCGTAGTCCATGCTAAGGCCGAACAGCACACCGAACAGGATCATGGGCAAGAACGATTCGACCGGCCCGGTGCCGGCAATACCGAGGATATCGGTGAGCCATCCCCACTGGAATACGGCCACCACCGCGCCGAACGTCGCACCTACCGAAAGGAGGGTGGAAAGCGCGGCCTTGATTGGAACGAATACCGATTTGAAGACGATCAGCAGCAAGACAACGCTGAGGCCAATCACAACCGCGTAGAAGATCGGCATTCGATCGGAGATCTGCGATGTGAGATCGACATTGGCGGCCGTTGCACCACCCACGTAAGCGTGAATGTCGGTACCTTCCGTGAACGTCGGCAGGAAATCATCACGCAGGGTATGGATCAGGTTTTCGGTAGCTTCATCCTGCGGACCCGTGGTCGGAGTGATTTGCAGGATTGCGGCCGTGCCTTCTTCATTGGGCATGGGCAGAACTTCGGCCACGCCATCCAGCTGTTGCAGCTGCATGAACATACCCATCGTTTCTTCCTGGTCGAAACCCGAATCGGATTCCACAATCACCAGCAGCGGACCATTCGCGCCCGGGCCAAAACCCTGTTCCATCAGGTCGTGCGAGCGGCGGCTGTACATCGTCTCAGGGTTGTACCCGGCATCGGAGAGGCCGAGGCGCATGTCGAGGATCGGTGTGGCCAGCGCGCCCATCAGGATCAGGGAGACGAGCAGGAACAAGCCCGGTTTGGCCTGGATGGTGCGACCCCAGCGGAACCAAATCGAATCGCGACTGCCGTCGCCACGGCCAAGTCCGGGGACGCGGTATTTGAGGATGCTCTTGCCGGCAACGCCGAGGATGGCGGGCATCAGGCCAAGGGCGATGATCACGCTGATAATGACCACCAGCGACCCCGCAATGCCGAGTCCGGTAACGAATGGAATACGAATGAGTGCCAGCCCCAGCAGGCCAATGGCCACCGTAGTGCCTGCGAACCCCACCGAACGACCGGCAGTATTGATGGCGACTCCAACTGCGTCCTCGACATCCATCCCGTGCAGCAGGTTATCGCGATAGCGATTGACGATGAACAGCGCGTAGTCGATGCCCACGCCCAATCCCATCATTGAGACGAAGGCAGGCGTGATTGAATCATTGAGGACGAAGGTGTTGGCGAACAACGGCAGGGAGACAACCGTTAAACCCACGCCGATGAGTGCGGTGATGATGGGAAGGCCCATGGCCACAACGGATCCGAACATGACCAGCATAATGATCATGGCGATAACTATGCCGATAATTTCGGAGCCGCCAAGTTCCGGCACTTCGCCGGCGGAGACGATTTGTCCACCCGCTTCAACGCGCAGCAGGTCTGAATTCGATGCATCGACCAGGTCGAAGAGGGGAGTGACATCCTCCGGTGCAATCGACATCGCCTGTTCGCTGTATCGCAATACCGCGTAGGAGATGGTGCCGTCGGCGGAAACCTGCAGCGGGTTCATCTCCGGCGTGATCACACCACCAACGTGCGGCAAGCCGCTCGCCTGGGCGATGACTGCTTCAATTTCAGATTGCACTGCCGGATCAGTGAGCGACCCGTTCCTGGCTTCGAACACAAGTGTGGCAGTATCTCCGGCTGCTTCCGGGAATTTTTCTTCCAGGAGCTGGATAGCTGTTTGCGATTCGGAGCCCGGCAACGTGAACGCCGATTGGAAACTGGCTCCCACCGTATTGGACAACACGGCGATCAGGGCGATTAATACCACCCAACCGCTGATAACTTTCCATGGATTGCGGGCGGCAAATCGGGCCCAGCGGGCGAGGGGGCCCTGGGGCTTGTGGCGCGATGATGGAGACATAAGCTATTCGATCCTTCAACAGGTGAGGCGATAGATAGTACGTAGTCGTAGCAAATACTACGCCGACGTACTATATCGAGTGACACCACGCATGTCAAGGGACATAGCATCGCCTCGGTTCGCTGTGCGGGTCGGGTTCATGCGGGGTGGGATCACGGCCACTCCTCATGGACAGTCACCATGCAGATGAGAACGCCCTGCGAGGCGAGGCCTGAGCAAAGATCAGATGAGCGTTGGGAGAGGGGAGTTTGGCGGAGCTGCACTAACCGTGATTCCATGTTGGCCTTATTACCGAAAAACTATACAGGCGTGCCAAATCCGGGGGCCGGCCGCGTGATATCATGAATCATCGAGACGTCGTACATTGCAGATCCACTGCCAGTCCACGCGGCGTGAAGAAGGCGGTGGTAGGAACTCGTCATGGATATCCATGTGCTGCAGGCACGCACCGTTCCTCCTGTTGTGGCTCGAAGCGTCACCGGACGACCCCGACTCTTTTCGCTCCTCGACGATGCAGTCCACTTCCCGGTCACCGCGATTATTGGCCCAGCTGGATATGGAAAAACAACGCTCATTTCCACCTGGGCGGCAAACCAAAGCCTCCNNCTGCGCGTTCAGCCGGATTTCCGAACCGATGTGTCCGACCTGATACGACTGGCCGCCGATTGGGACAGCGTCAAGATCGGTGCGCGCCTTGTGGATGACCTGCTTGACCTTTATGAGGATGTGATCCTCGTTCTCGACGATTACCACGCCATTTCCAATTCCGCGATCCACGAACTGATGGCGGCGATTATCAGGCACCCGCCGCCGCGATTGCACCTGGTGATCAGTTCTCGCGTCGATCCGCCTTTGCCGCTGGCTCGTGCCCGTGCCCAGGGCCTGCTCAACGAGATTCGGAGCGCCCAGTTGCGGTTCACCGAATCGGAAACCGAGACGTTCTTCCGGAATGACAATCATTCCGAGCGATCCACAGAATCCGTCCACATCCTGTACGAGCAAACGGAAGGTTGGCCTGCCGGGTTGCGCCTGGTCCAATTGGCTGCTCGCCAACGGGACGGGCAGGCCGCACTGATACCCGCCGGGGTGGAAGTTGGGTTCAAGCAGATCGATGCCTTCCTGTTTGATGAGGTGCTTTCCCAGCAGGACGAAAACACCATCGATTTCCTGCTCCGAACCTCGATCACGCCGCGCATAAGTGCGTCACTGGCCGATGCGCTTGCCGACGAACCACCGGTCCCTGGAGCGAGCCAGCAGATGCTGGATTCACTTGTCCAGGCCGACCTGTTTGTGAGTGCGCTTGGTACCGATGGCACCTGGTATCGGTACCATTACCTGCTCCAGCAGGCGCTCCAGAATCGCCTAAATGCTGGTTGGACACCGGAAAAGATCGCCCGGTTGCATCGGTCCGCGAGTGCATGGCTGGAGACAAACGGAGACATCGACGATGCGGTGAACCACGCCATCGAGGCCGGAGATCCAGGACTCGCCGCCGAAATCATCGAGCGCCAGGCACTTGCGGTCTTCGCCCGGGAAGACCGGAGGCCAGTTGAGCGCTGGCTGAGCCACCTTCCCCCAGGGGCAATTGAGGACCGGCCGGCGCTGCAACTGGTGCGGGGAACCTGCGCACAACTCCGTGGCGCGTCCCAGGAAGCATCTGCGGCGCTGGCCCGGTTCGACCGCATCGTCGGACCCGCCCGGGAACAAGAATCGGACGATCTCCAGGCTCTCCGCATGGTGCGCGAGGTGATTGAACTTTCGATCAGTGGTACCGAACGGCCGCCCGAGGATATTGCAGCTTTGGCGCGCCGGGCTCTGTATGACTTACCGCAGGATCGGCGTTATTTGCGGAGTGAGGCGGTAACCTGGCTTGGGGCGGCCATGGCCTACATGGGCGACCGCGATGACGGCATCAAGGAACTGGAGGCGATCGCGAGGCGCGAGGCCGATCGGGTGGATATCGTTCTCCTGAGCACGCTCCGGATGATTGTGTACCTGCAAACCCTCACCGGTTATGGTGACCGTGCCGAATCGAACGCAACCCGCCTGCTTAAGTTTGCGACGCGGGTTCGCCACATTCCGAGCCTGGGATGGGCACACCTGGAACTTGGCATCATCAATTACGAGCGCGGTAACCGCGGGAAGGCCGTGGAACATTTCGCCGCCGTAATCGCCCATCGAGACGCCGCGCATCCATTTGCACTGCGCGAGGCGGATCTTGGCCTCGCCCGCGTGCATGTGCTCGAAGGTCGCATTTCAGCGGCTCGGAATACGGTGAATGACCTGGTGGCCCGGTTGGAGGAAGCTGAAGCGCAATCGCTGCTGCCACCGGTGCGTGCGTTCTCCGCGCTGCTGGATCTCCTGGAGGGGAAGACGGACCAGGTCGAACAGTGGTTAGCTCGGGGCTGGCGGCTTGAAGGGCAATGGGGAACATCCCGGTTCGCCAATATCCAGGTTATCGCCGCCCGCGCATTGCTCGGAGTCGGCCGTGCTGCCGAGGCGGTAGATGTTGCGGAGGAGCTCCTTGCTGCCAAAAATGAGGCTCGCAATGTACCGGCCGAAATCGTCGGGCGTGCGGTGAAGGCGGCCGCGCTGGATGCCATGGGTGAACGTGCAAAAGCATTCATGGAGATTCGCGCTGCCATCAGCCTCGCCGGTCGCGCCAATACCTTCCAGGGGCTTTTGGACGCCGGGCCTGAGGTGCAGCAATTGCTTCATCGCATCGCAGCAACCGAAGGCGTCAACCCGCGCCTTGGGGAACTGCTGCACACGTCGATACCGGAACCGTCGTCAGTGCCAGTGCCGGAGATCCCGAAACCCCGGACAACCTCGATGGAGGTCCCGATGTCCGGCACGGTGGCGGAGCGATTAACCGATCGAGAGATTGAAGTGCTGGAACGACTTGGCCAGCGGATGTCCAACAAGGAAATCGCTGATGAGCTCTTCATTTCTCCGCTGACGGTGAAACGCCACTCGATTAATCTCTACGGCAAGTTGAACGTTGCCTCCCGTCGACAAGCAGTGCTTCAGGCACGTGCGCTTGGGTTGCTGCCCCAGGAATAGAGGTTGCCCTCACATTTGCACCTTTTCTGCGCCTCTTCGGAGGATGCTGCTATTGCCTCTTTCCATGAGAATAGCTCTATCAACCCGCGCTGCAGGCTGCGAGCTAGCTGGTTGGCGCTGCGTGTGGCATTCGCTTCAAATGATGAGTGCCGATCTGCAGTGGATATCGTGCAGATACTGAGGAATGCTGAATGTCACGACTGAATATGGATTGCCCTGCGGTATATGCGATCCGCGTGCAGGGGATACTGGACCATCAATGGTCCGATATCCTTGCTGGCATGCAGATCCTTGTGGCCCGCGGCGAGCCGGAAACGTACACGCAACTGGTGGGCGAGTTGCCAGATCAGGCTGCCCTGCTTGGAGTCGTGAACTCCCTGTTCAATTTTGGATTCCCCATCCTGGATGTCCGGCTCATGCACGGGCATTAGATTGCCAGCCCATGGCTGTGTGTGCCTTACCGTCGGACAGCGCCACCACTGCAATTTGTGTTTCTCGTAGCGATACAACCCCAGGGGATGACCTGCGAGCAGGGTGGGTCTTTCCCGCCGATAACATGCTGCGCGTTGCTACAACGCGCAGCATTTGTGTGAGTGAATGCTGCTCAAGGTGAGCAACGGCAGCGCCAGGCAACCTCGCCGTGCGATCCATGTCGCCAGGCACCAGTACCATCTCGGTTGAGCTTCCCGGGGTATTCCTCGAGGCAAGCGACCTGCTAATCCCCTCGCGGATGCATCCCTGAAACCACGGCTCTCCATCAAGCCCTCACAAGGCGCCAGCGCGGGCGCACATGATGTTGTAGCCGCAGGCTGTTTCCCAGGAGCGCGCCG
>DJVD01000023.1:13477-13795 GCA_002440805.1 Chloroflexi bacterium UBA6265 | reverse complement strand
ATGACCGATTCGGTGGCGCTGGTCACGGGTATCTCGATCACGATCGTCACGCCGGCGTTGGTGGAGGTGGCCAAGCATCTCGGCCTGCCGGTGCGCTGGGCAGGATTCGCCGCGATAGCGTTCGCGATCCTGCTGCTGGCACTGGGCGATATCGCCCTTGGCACCATGCCGTCGCCCGAAATCGTGTCGCGCTGGATCCTCGGCGGCATGGTTTACGGCCTGGCCGCGGCGGGGTTATATTCGCAAACCCGGTTGCCGGGACCACCGGCCTCGGGTTGATCGACATCTCCAGGAATTGCAATACCCCCGGTGGAATCA
>DJVD01000023.1:962-13415 GCA_002440805.1 Chloroflexi bacterium UBA6265 | reverse complement strand
GGGCGCGCAAACGGCGCACATAAGGTGCGCCGTTACCGTTGCTGGATTGGGAGGCGCCAGTCGGATTCGAACCGACGATCAGGGTTTTGCAAACCCATGCCTTACCGCTTGGCTATGGCGCCGTATGAGGCTGCTGGCCTCAGTACCGGGAGATTATACCATCCCGCACGGCCTGACCGATACCAATGGGCCGGACTGCCGTCCCCCTCCTTTCCTTAACCACCATGTCGGCAAGGTTTCGTGACGTTGAAGTGTCTTATTCGTGCGTCGTCACATACTCGCCACCAACACTTTCATCGAAAATTATCCCATTATGAAGGCATTTCCGAATATGACACACATAAACTTGACACTACTACGTCATACTGTTATATTCAGTTCGGACACACCGCGAACCATCGAAAGGAGCATTCCCCACATGTCCGACGAGACATACAACCCTGCCGCTACGGAGCGTGAATACACACTGGACGAGCTCAGCACGCTCGCCAATGTCACCCCCCGGACCGTGCGGTACTACATTGCGGAAGATATCCTTCCGCCTCCCACTATCGGTGGCCGCAACGCTACCTATAGCCAGGAGCATCTCGATCGCCTCAACGCCATCGGCGCGATGAAGGCGATGTTCCTGCCACTGCGCGAGATTCGCCATCGCCTCAACATGCTCACCTCCGAGCAAATGCGCGATCCGGCCTACCTCGCCTCGCTCTCGCAGGCAGTTGCCGCCGATCGGGCCTTGCATCGACACATGCACGCCGAGAGGAGGGAACCCCGCAGGGAACCGGCAGAATCCGCCGCCGAGTACATCGATCAGATTGATCGTCGGCAAGATCGACGTGGCGAAAGTCGCGGTCAACGAGGCAAGCCGCAGGACATGCGTTCCTTCAGCCTGCCGAGCATGGCCGAGCCGCCATCGCAAACGTGGGAACGGTTCCCGCTGGGCGATGATGCCGAACTAATTGTGCGCTCCAGCAAGGTGCAGAGCATGGGTCCCCGTCTCCATCGCACGCTGCATCGTTTGCGCCATTTGATTGAAAACGACGGAAACGAAGGGAGTCGCTCATGACACTTCACATCACCTCCGCATGGGAACACGATATCTTCGGCGCGATCGAGGGCAGCAGCCATCTCGTCGTTACCATCTCTGCGCCCGATGCCCCCACGGGCACTCGCGCCCCCATCGACCTGGCGTTCGCGCTCGATCGATCGGGCTCAATGTCCGGCGACAACAAGCTGGAACTGGTGAAACTGGCCGTGTTGGCGGCTGTGGGCCAACTCAGGGAAACCGACCGCGTAGCGCTGGTGACTTTTGACGACGCCGTCAGCCTGGAGCACAAACTCACCCCGGTTGATGCCGATCATCGTCGCCATCTCGATCGTGTCACCAGGGCGATCCAGGTCGGCGGGATGACCAATCTCTCCGGTGGCTGGCTGGAGGCGTGCCGTCAACTCAGTGGCGAAAGCACCCATACACCGCGCATCCGCCGCACACTGCTGCTCACCGATGGTCTCGCCAACCAGGGTATTACCAGCCGGGGCGAACTGTGCAAACATGCCCGCGAATTGCGCGATCGCGGGATCAGCACCAGTGCGATTGGCGTGGGCGAGGGCTTTGACGAATTCCTGCTCAGCGAGATGGCCGAAAACGGTGGTGGCAACTTCCAGTACATCGCCCATGCATCCGAACTGGAGGCATTCTTCAGCCAGGAACTGCGTAGCCTGGCCGAGGCTGCGGCGCTCAATCCGTACCTGGATGTCACCATGCCCCACGGCATGCGCGCCGAATTGCTGAACGCCTTCCCGAGTGAGGCGCACCGTCGCCACACCAGTGTGGACTTGCGTGATCTTGCTGCTGGTGAAAGCGTGCAGTTGGTGTTCGCTGTCACCTCCCGCCGCGAGCGCGATGAAGCCGTGACCCCGAACCTGCACCTGCATTGGGTGAATCCGCTCACCGGTGCGGTAGAAGAGATCAATCAGGATGGCGCGACGATTGCGGTAGGTGATGCCAGCAAGGCCACCCGCGACGATGCCGTCGCCGAGCCGGTTGCACTCGAATTGACCGCCCGCGATCAGCGCGAAGCTGTTAAGCTCGATCGCGAAGGGCGCTATCGTGAGAGTCGCGAGAGATTCTCCCAGAGTGTGAATCGCCTGAGCGCGGCTCCCCAGACGCTTGAAGTGCAAGAGCAACTGGTGCGGAGTGCATATCGGGCACGGATGAGTGCCGATGCCGCGATGAGTGAGCATGATCGCAAGCTCAGCGTTCACGAAGCGCATCTCCGCAGTCGTGGTGGGCGCCGACCCGAAGACGGCGAGCGGGGCGAGGCCCAGCATCGCGGTCGACCAGGCCGGGATTCCAGCCGCTAGTTCGAGCTGGTAATCCCTGCCCAAAGCAAGGATTACCAGCATGATCATCCGGCAGGCAGATAGCGAAGACGCATTGGCGATTGCCACTATTCATGTGCGCAGTTGGCAGCACGCCTATCGCGATCTCCTGCCGGAGGACCGGCTGGGGTCACTCTCCATCGCCGAGCGCGAACAGCAGTGGATCCGCAATCTCGATCCCGCCAACCCGACCAAAACGGTTGTGATCGAGGAAAACGACGAAATCGTGGGATTTGCGAGTTGGGGTATGGTCCCGGATTCGCAACCCCCCACGGCGATGTTGTATTCCATGTACCTCGATCCTTCAGCCATGGGCAAGGGATATGGGTCGGCATTGATGCAGGCCGTCGAGGTCGACATGATCGCGGCCGGAGCCCTGGCTGGAACCCTGCACGTGCTGCGCGATAACACCGCTACCCGCGCCTTCTACGAACATCATGGCTGGAAGGTGGAGCCGGATTCGGAACAACGAGAGACGTTCTTCGCGATTGATGTTGATACCGTCGTTTATTCCAAACATTTTCTGTAACCGGTTCGACATAAACGCCCCCTTCTAACCACGTACACTGATTCATGCGTTTCTTATGCGCGTGGAGGTACCCACCCTTGCATCACACCCGACGACTTTTCTCCTACCTCACTCCCTATCGCCTGCTGGTTTTGCTCGCGCCGCTGATGATGATCGGCGAAGTCGCGATGGACCTGATGCAACCGCGATTAACGCAGCGCATCATCGATGTCGGCATCGCCAATAACGATCTCAATGAAGTGCTGCGCACCGGCGGCCTGATGATCGGGCTGTCGCTGCTCGGTGCCATCTTCGGCGTGCTGTGCGGCGTGTTTGCCGTGAAAGCCAGCCTGGAGTTCGCGACCGACGTGCGCGCCAGCCTCTTCCGCAAGGTGCAATCGCTCTCGTTCGCCAACCTGGACAAACTGGAAACCGGTGGCCTCATCACCCGTCTCACCAACGATGTGGTGCAACTCGCCGATGCCGTGCAAATGATGTTGCGGATCATGGTGCGGGCGCCACTGTTGCTCATCGGCAGCATCGTCATGGCCAGCATTACCGCGCCCCGGCTGGCGCTGCTGTATGTGGTGCTCATCCCGGTGCTAATTATCCTGATCGGTTCGGTGATGATGCGCGCCTTCCCCCGGTTCCGGCGCGTACAACAGCGGCTCGATGCGGTAAACAGCGTGATCCAGGAGAACCTGGCCGGTGTGCGCGTGGTGAAGGCGTTTGCCCGCCATATCCACGAATCGAAACGATTCGGCGCTCAAAACGACGACCTGCGTGATTCCACCCTGAGCGCCGTCTACCTGATCGTGCTGGCCATGCCATTGATGATGCTCACGGTCAATATCGGCCTGGTGGCCGCGTTGTGGTTCGGCGGCAATATGGTCAACACCGGCGATATCGAGGTCGGTGCGCTGGTAGCGTTTACCAATTACCTGATGCAAAGCCTGTTCGCGCTGATGATGGTGAGCATGGTGCTGATGCGTTTCACCCGCGCCGAGGCCAGTGCCGAGCGCGTGAACGAAGTGCTGGATGAAGTGCCGATCATTGTCAACAATGCCGATGGTCCCCCACCCCCCACCGCTGCCGGCAAGGTGGAGTTCCAGCATGTTTCCTTCCAATATGGCGAGGATGCCACGCCGGTGCTGCAGGATATTTCGTTCACGGTGAACCCGGGCGAATCGCTGGCGATTCTCGGCTCCACCGGCTCCGGGAAATCCAGCATCGTCAGCCTGATCCCGCGATTCTACGATGTGACCGCCGGGCGGATCCTGGTTGATGAGATGGATGTGCGCGAGTGGGACCAATTGCGATTGCGCAACCATGTTGCCGTGGCGCTGCAGGAATCGGTGCTGTTCAGTGGCACCGTTCGCGAGAACATTCGCTTTGGCAAGCAAGACGCCACCAATGAGGAGGTGGAACGTGCCGCCCGCATGGCGCAAGCCGAGGAGTTCATCGGCAAGCTGGAAGATGGCTACGAAAGCGTTGTGGGTCAGCGCGGCGTGAACCTCTCCGGCGGCCAGCGGCAGCGCCTGGCAATTGCCCGGGCCATTATCCGGGGCGCGAATATCCTGATTTTGGACGATTCCACCAGCGCAGTGGATGTCGCAACCGAGCGCCGCATCCAGGATGCGCTGGCCGAGCTGGACATCACCGTCATTCTCGTGGCCCAGCGGATCAGCGCGGTGGTCAATGCCACCCGCATTATCGTGCTGGATAACGGCCGCGTGATTGCCGAAGGCACCCACGATGACCTGATGCAAACCAGCGATGCCTACCGCGAGATTTATCGCAGCCAGGTAGAAAGTGTGGTCGGCAATGCATAGAGGTGGACCCGGCGCTGCATTCATGCGCGACAAAATCGAGATCAAGGATCGCAGGGCGACGATGAGGCGCCTGTGGGGCTACCTGAAGCACCAACAGTGGCGGCTGATCATCACCATTGTGTTGATCGTGCTGAGTAGCGGCCTGCAACTAATGGGTCCATTGCTGATGGGCCGCGCGATTGATGATTACATCATCCCCCGCGATATGGATGGGTTGGCGCGGCTGATGGTGCTGATGGCCGGCATCTATGCGCTCGCCAGCGCCATCACCTGGCTCCAGGCCCGGCTGATGAGCGAAGTCGCCCAGCGCACTGTGCATATGCTGCGCCGCGATATCTTCGCCAAGCTGCAGCGCCTGCCACTGAAGTTCTTCGATAGCCGTCCCCATGGCGAAACCATGAGCCGGGTAACCAACGATGTCGAAACCATCAGCCAGATCCTCACCGAGGGCTCGTCGCAGATCGTGAGCAGCTTGCTGCTGGGCGTGGGCGTGATGGTGATGATGCTGGTGCTGCAACCGCTCCTCGGTGTGGTGGCTATCGGTTCCCTGGTGGCGCTGACGTTGGTGGTGAACCTCTACATCGCCCCGCGCACCCGGCTCGGGTTCCGGGAGCAGCAGAAGCAACTCGGCCACCTGAACGGCATCATCGAGGAGACGATCACCGGCCAGCGCACGGTCAAGGCCTACAACCAGGAAGCCGATCGCATCATTGCCTTCGAATCGGCCAATCGCGAGCTGCGCGGTCACGCTATCCGGGCGCAGACCTTTGCCGGTATCGTCGGTCCGATCATGAACTTCATGGCCAATCTCAGCATCGCCCTTGTGGCTGGTACCGGCGGTTGGCTGGCAGTGAGCGGTCGCACAACAGTGGGTATCGTGGCAGCCTTCCTAAGCTATACACGCCAGTTGAGCCAACCGGTGAGCCAGATCTCGCAGATGTACACCCAGTTGCAAAGCGCACTGGCCGGGGCGGAACGTATTTTCGAGATCCTCGATGAGGAGGATGAAGTTGATGCCGCCGTGCAACCGAGCGGACAGGAGGCTATTCCTGCCGGCGAAGTGGTGTTTGAGGATGTCAGCTTCAGCTACGATGGCGTTGCGCCCGTGCTGAAAAACGTACGCCTCCATGCCGAACCGGGCAGCCTGATCGCGCTGGTCGGGCCCACCGGGGCCGGCAAAACCACAATCATCAACCTGCTCACCCGTTTCTACGAGATCGATTCCGGCCAGATAAGCATTGATGGTGTGGACCTGCGCGCCCTCAACAAGGCGGCGCTACGGCAACAGCTGGGAATCGTGTTGCAGGATGGATTCCTCTTCGCTGGCAGCGTGATGGAGAATATTCGGTACGGTCGGCTGGAAGCCAGCGATGCCGAGGTGATCGAAGCCGCCACCATGGCGCAGGCCGACGAGTTTATTCGCCATTTGCCGGATGGGTACGATACCGTGCTCACCGAGCGCGGCGGCAACGTCAGCCAGGGCCAGCGCCAGTTGATCACAATTGCGCGGGCACTGCTGGCCAATCCGCGCATTCTCATCCTCGATGAAGCCACCAGCAATGTGGATACGCGCACCGAACGCTATATCCAGGAGGGCATGACCCGCCTGATGTCGGGCCGCACCAGCTTTGTGATTGCCCACCGGCTGAGCACGATCCGCGGTGCGGACCAGATCCTGGTGATCAATCACGGCGAGATTATCGAGCGCGGTACCCATGCCGAACTGCTGGAGCTGAACGGATTCTACGCTCGCCTCAGCAACAGCCAGTATGGCGGCGATCCGGAGATCATCGCGGCGGAAGAGGCCGAAGAACTGCGGGCACTGGAACGCAGCCAGGCCTGACACACGTCACAGAACCCCCGGCCATGGCCGGGGGTTCTGGTGTCCATGCGATGCGGTTGTAAATTACGCCTGCTCAACCATGCGCTGCTGGCGGGTGCGGCGGCGGCGGCGGGTGGCGCGACTCTTGTCGGTCACGGTGCCATCCGGCGGCATGATTGCGGCGTTGGCGATCGGGGTGCTGAGCACGATATTGGTGCTGCACTTGGCGCCAACCTGCTGCAACTCATCGATCAGCACTTCGAGGTCTTCGGTGCTGGCCACATGGGCCTTCACCACAAATGCCTGGTCACCGGTCACGCGATGGCATTCTTCCACGGCGCTCTGCTCGCGCAGCGCTTCGAGGAAGGCATCGTAATCGACACGATCGAGCGAGACATTGATCAGCGCTGTGAGGCTGCGACCAACCGCGCGCGGGTTCACCAGGGCGCGATAGCCCTTGAGCACTTCACGCTCTTCCAGCCGGCGCACACGCTCGATCATTGCCGGGGACGAGAGCCCAACTTCCTCGGCCAGGGCCTTCATGGTGACCCGGCCATCTTCCTGCAGTTTGCGAAGAACCTGCAAATCCACATTGTCCATATTAAACATTTCGATATTACCCCCAGATAATGTCCCCAGTGATTGCGCCCAGGGTGCCAGATACGTTGAATTGGAATCGGTCTCACGTATCAGCGCAAGCCACCTTCATATAAGTGAAGTTACGCTTTCGCCGAACAACACCTATCACGGTGTTGTGATTCAATCGTAATCATGATAACACCCAATTATCTATGTGCAATTATGACGATCGGGGACTTTTGGCACGAATGGTCGCACTTTCGTGCGCTGCGGTTTCCAAGGAATCGTCGAGTGGGGGCAAGGTGACATGTTCACCATAACGATGATGCAAACCCGCCTGCAACAACCAGTCGGTGAGTTGCGGATTTTTCGGCAAAAGTGCCCCGTGCAGGTAACAGCCAATGGCGTTTTTGTAGAGCGCGCCCTCGAGGCCGTCACTGCCGTTATTGCCGTTGCCGGCAATCACCTTGCCCAGTGGTTTGGCGTCACCTTGCAGGTGCGTGAGGCCACTGTGATTCTCAAACCCCACCAGGGTGCCGAACTGATCGCTCTCGATGACCACGTTGCCAATGAACCGGGTGGGGCCGGCCACTGAGGTGGCATCGAACAATCCCACGCCGGGGAGCATCTCGCCATCGTGCGGCTGGTAGCCATGCCCCAGCAGTTGGTAGCCGCCACAAATGGCGAGCATGGCCGCGCCTTTTTCGATGGCAGTACGAATCGATGTCCCCTTGGCGCCCGCGAGATCGCGCGCCACGGCCACCTGCTCCTGATCCTGGCCACCGCCCCAGAAGAAGATATCGATATCATCCGGAATGGGCTGGCCCATGCCGATATCGCGCACTTCCACATCCAGCCCACGCCAACGGGCCCGTTGCTCCAGCGCCACCACATTGCCACGATCGCCGTAGATATTCATTTTGGTGCCGTACAGCCAGCCGATAACGAGTTTCATATGTTCGAGTGCGGTCATTTACTGCTCCCAGAATGCTTGCACGATCCCGCGATCGGCCAGGACCTTCCGCAACCGCAGCATGGCGGTATAGCTCGGCAGGATATACGCCGAGCTTCCTTCGGGAATGGCGGCAACAAAGGCATCGAAGGCGGCACCAACATCGGCGGTGAGCGGATGAATCCGTTGCACCGGCACATTGGCGTACTTGAGGCGGTTGGCCATATCGGCACCGCGGATACCTGTGGTATAGAGATGGCCATCGCCTTCGGCCAGCAACTCGAAATCGACATCCCACAACCAGCTGACATCGCGACCATCGGCATCGAGATCGTTGATGCAAATCATGGTGGGATGCTGCAGGCTGCCGGTGGCGGAGGTGAGCATGCGCAGCACCTCATTGAAACCGGTGGGATTCTTCACCAGCGCCATGGTGATGTTGCGGCCCTGGAACGCGAACCGTTCGATGCGCCCAAACGCGCTCTGGAAGGCCGCGAGTGTGGGCGTGATCACATCCCAATCGATGCCGAACTCCCGGGCCACCGCGGCGGCGGCGAGGGCGTTATAGGCGTTATAGAGGCCCGGCACCCCCACCCGCAGGCGATGATCGCCATCTGTGGCGTGCAGGGTAAGGGTGGCATCTGTATCGCCATTGAGGGTGATATCGCCGGCGGCGTAATCGAGCGCGGGTCGCTCACGGCCACAACCGGTGCAGTACCACTCGCCCAGGTGGGAGAGGTAGAGCGCCTTGTAGGCAAGGTCTGCACCACAGACGCGGCACACGGCGGCGTCGGCGGCGTGTGGCAACGATGCCAGCCGATGATGTTGTTCGTTCAGCCCGAAGCAGACGCGTTTGGCCGTCATATCCTCGGTAAGCACCGCCAGGGTGGGATCGTCCACATTCACCACCACGGTGGTGGTTGGTGGCAATTGCTGGAGCATGGCACGCCAACTCTTGGCGATCGAATCGAGTTCGCCATAGCGATCAAGCTGGTCGCGAAAGAGATTGTTGAGCAAAATCACCCGGGGCTGCAGGCGTTTCACCAACTCGGGCAAGGCAGCCTCATCTGCCTCCACCACCCCCACATCGCCCCGGATCTGGCCGGAGGCCGAACTCTTCTCCACAAACGAGGCGACAACACCTCGCACCAGGTTAGATCCCGAGCGGTTGTGAACAACCTGCCAGGGCGCGGCCCCGAAGATATCGGCAATCATGCGCGTGGTGGTGGTTTTGCCGTTGGTACCGGCAACCACCAGCGCCCCTTGTGGCAACTGGGCGCTCAACTTGGTGAGCAGGCCAGCATCGATGCGCTCGGCCACCAGGCCGGGGGCCGCCGTGCCACCGCCCTTGCCGACCCGGCGAATGGCGCTGCCGACGGCCTTGGCGCCGACGACGCTCAACATCAGGCGCGGATCGAGTGATGCTCTTTTCGTCATTGCGGTACCACAATCCATACGTTTTCAAGGTTGCCGAAATCGGCAGCAGGATACACGGTAAATTCCATCTGGTCGGTTTGGGCGTTAATCGTGGGTTCGCCTACCACCCAGCCAATGGGGATGTTCCCGGGCACCTGGGCGGTTTCGCTTTCGAACAGGTCGGAGGTCATGATCCATTCGCTCTCCACCGGCTCCACCGCGCGGTTGATATGCCGCAGGGTGAGATTGGTGCTGGCGCGGCCATTTCCATACAGGATGCAATCGGCGCGAGAGTTGTACATGCGCGCGCCCACCGAGGCATTGGCATCGGTAATGAGCAGCACGCTGGAGCGATGCTCTTCCACATCGATCACCTGGCCAATGAAGTGCGTGCCATCGATCACCGCCATGCCTTCGCGCACGCCATCGTCGGTGCCGCGGTTGATGATGATTTTTTGCTGCAGCCCGCTCGGATCGGTGCCGAGCACGCGGGCCGGCAGCACCTCGCGATCGGTGTAATCGCTCTGGATTTGCATGGTTTGCAGCAACACGGCCTGCTCATCGAGTTGGCCCTGCAGCAACATGTTCTCGGCTCGGAGCTGGTCGCGCTCCGCCTCAGCGGTTGCCAACTGCACCTCCAGCGGCTCGCTCGGCTCGGCCGGTTGACCGAGACTCTGCAACTGGGTCACGACCGGGTTCAGCACAACAGCGACGCCGCTGCGAAGCGGATCGAGCAGGCTGCGCGCATCCATCAGCATCACGCCGAGAGAGAAGATGGCAAAAAAGCCGATCGTGATGGCAAGGCGTTTGAAGGGGAGGTGTCTCATAGCTTCACGGCCCCGGCGCTAACCGCGACGCAGTTCCTGACCGCTTGCCAGCGCCCGCTGGTAGAGATGAAGATTCTCTGCGACCTTGCCGGTACCGCGGGCAACACAGGTGAGTGGATCGTCAGCGCGATGCACCGGCATGCGGAGTTCGCTTTGCAGGCGACGATCGAGACCCATCAACAGCGCGCCGCCACCGGCGAGGGTGATGCCATTCTCCATGATGTCCGATACCAGTTCGGGCGGGGTTTCCTCGATGCTGGTTTTCACCGCCTCGATGATCGTGTTCAGCGGCTGGCTAATGGCATCGCGGATTTCGACCGAGCTCACTTCCACCGATTTCGGCAGGCCGGTAAGCAGGTCGCGGCCGCGCAGCATCACGCGCACTTCCTCTTCCAACGGATAGGCGGAACCGGCAGCAATCTTGGCGTTTTCGGCCGTGCGCTCGCCGATCACCAGGTTGTGATCGCGACGGGCATAGTGAATGATGGCATCGTCAATTTCATCGCCGGCCACGCGCAGGCTGTGGTTCACCACGATACCGCCGAGCGAAATCACGGCAATTTCGGTGGTACCGCCACCGATATCCACGATCATGCTGCCGATAGGCTCATTGATCGGCAAGCCGGCGCCAATCGCGGCGGCCATGGGTTCTTCAATGGTGTAGGCCTCACGGGCACCGGCGCTGAGGGCGGCATCCTTGGCGGCGCGCTTCTCAACCTCGGTGACGCCACTGGGGATGCCAATGACCACGCGCGGGTGGGGAGCCATCAGGCGCTGCATATGCACCTTGCGGATGAAGTGGTGCAGCATCATTTCGACCGTATCGAAATCGGCGATCACGCCATCTTCCAGCGGTCGCACGGCAATGATGCTTTCCGGCGTTTTGCCGATCATCGCCTTGGCTTCCATGCCTACCCAGAGGGCGCGCTTGGTGTATTTATCGATCGCGACGACCGAAGGTTCGGAAATCACGATTCCCTTGCCGCGGACGTAAACGAGTGTGTTGGCGGTGCCGAGATCGATACCGAGATCGCGGCTAAAGAATCCGAACAGGGCAGATAGGGGACGAAACAAGTGGGTGATCCTCCGCACAGTTTGGCACTGGTGGCAGGGCACGCCGGTACCATACGCACCAGATAACGCGCCGCAACCTTCATTGTACGATGTTGGCGCGTTTGGCGTGAACGGACAGGGGACCGACGGCCATTCTGCTTGAGGAAAACGCACCGCCCGGATAGACGCTACCGGGATCCAGCCTCTATGCTGGAACCACGATGCGCCTTCCCTGTCGGTACCCGGAGCACTTGTCATGGAACTGATTACCCTGGCCACATTCGCGGCCGCACTTGTATTGAACGCCGGCACGCCCGGACCGAGCATCGCCGCGCTGGTGTCGCGAGTGATCACCAACGGCTGGCGCGATATCATGCCGTTCCTGGCCGCCTTCTGGATCGGCGAGGTGCTGTGGCTGACGGTGAGCATGGCCGGAATGACGGCGCTGGCCGAGCGGTTCTACACCGGTTTCCAGATCCTGCGCTGGGGCGGCATTCTCTACCTCGTGTACCTCGCCTGGAAGATGTGGCACACGCCGGTCGCCGAGAAAACCGATACACTTCCGCAACGACAGAACCCTTGGAGTATGTTCGCCGGCGGCATGGCGCTGACGATTGGTAACCCGAAGATCATGGTGTTCTACCTGGCGCTGCTGCCGTCGTTGATCGGGCCGCAGGCGTTCACCTGGAACACCTGGCTCCCCATCGCCCTCACCTGCTTCGTGGTGCTGATGGTGGTGGATTGCACCTGGGTGGCTGCGGCAAACGTGGCTCGCAGGTTCCTGCAAACACCGCGGGCGATGAAGATCACCAACCGGATCAGCGCTACCGCCATGGGCGGCGCGGCGGCGGTGATCGCCTCTCGCAGCACCTAGCGCAACATCGGAGTAGTGCCCTCCTCCCTCCGCGTGCCATGATGATTCCATGACCCCGAAAAGGAGCAGCAATGAAGTTCACATCCAACCTGAAGGTGGTGGAAAACGACAACGCCGGCATTGTGGTGCCAGCAGAGGTGATGTCGGCGCTCGGCGGCGGCAACCATCCCAAGGTAGTGGTGACGCTGAACGGCTTCACCTATCGATC
>DJVD01000023.1:0-948 GCA_002440805.1 Chloroflexi bacterium UBA6265 | reverse complement strand
AAACGATCCGGCCGCGAAGGCAGCATGGGAGGCGATGAGCTACAGCACCCAGCTTCGCACCGTTACGCCCATCCTGAACGCGAAAAAGCCGGAGACGCGCCAGCGCAATGTCGAGAAGGTCATCACCCAGCTGACCCGCACGTAGACCCCCTCCTCGCCGGAATGGCGAGTGGTGCAGGTTGGTCCTGGTGAGGCAGCACTGCCTACCCGGCACCAACACAATCGTCCACTAACCATCACGACACGAGGCAGGCCATGAAAATGCTCCTCACATCGGGCGGGATCAAGAACCAAAGCATGCACGATGCCCTGGTTCGCCTGCTGCCCAAACCGATTCACGAATGCAACGCGCTGTGCATCACGACGGCCAGCTACGGACTTCCGATGGAGATCAGTCCACAACTGGCCTACTGGTTCATTACCGATACGGCCAATACGCCGATGATCAATTTGGGATGGAAGTCGATCGGCGTGCTGGAGCTCTCCGCGCTCCCGAGTCTTGGTGAGGATCGCTGGCTGCCCCTGGTGCAGGAAACCGATGTGTTCCTGGTGAATGGCGGCGACACGATCTACCTGAGCTATTGGCTGAAGGAATCCGGCCTGGCGGCGATGCTCCCTGCGCTTGACGCCGTGTGGGTTGGCCTCAGCGCCGGCAGTGTGGTGATGGCGCCGCGTATCGGCCGCAACTTTGTGCACTGGCCCGAGGAAGGAGCGGATGANNATGGCGCACGCCGAACGCTGGGCGACGATGCTCGATACGCCCGGATACGCCATCGACGAGGAGACCGCGATCGTGGTGGAAGGCAGCAACATCGAGGTGATTTCCGAAGGCAATTGGCATTTGTTCGATAAACCGTAGTGGCGCACCTACGTGTGCGCCCAGAGCGGACACATGGGTCCGCTACTACGAAGGGGCAAGAAGGCACGTAGTGGCGCACCTATGTGTGC
>DJVD01000143.1:3974-16491 GCA_002440805.1 Chloroflexi bacterium UBA6265 | reverse complement strand
AAAGAATTTGAACTTCCTCAACCGTGCAAGGCGGGGGCAGTAAACCCCGGATGGTGCCGGGAGCGCGACCACAATGATTGGCCGCGTCCCGGGTGCTAAACCAAAAGCGAATTAGGATATGACAGGGCAGAATACCGTGTAACTCCACACCGTGCCTGCTTCTGGTGCCGACACCGTGACGGTCACGGTAGTTGCTGTTCCGGCCGGAACGTTAACCGTGACTGTATTTGTGCCGCTGACTACACCACCGGTGGTATAGATCAAGGTGCCTTCATAGAAGACCTCGAGCTGGTCGGGCTGGTAAACCATGTCGTATGTTAGCTGGAACGAGGTGGGTCCTGTGATACCAAGTTGATGGACGGTGGTTGTCGTTCCCTCTCCGCCGGAAAGGGCCATCTGGTTACAAGCCAGTGGTGGCGTGACCGGGGCGCACGCACCCTCGTAATCACCATGTGCTTCATGGGCTGGCAGCGCGTTGCGGGACACGCTGATCTCGTTTTCGGCAGAAGTGCCGGGCTTGTGGCAGATGGTCACCTTGTCAGCCGGGGCAGCTGAAGATGCCGGAACGGCGATAGTGAGGAAGCTGCCCAATATCAGGGCGACGAGGGTTAGCAACATACTGGTTTTGGCTCGCATGCGTAAATCCTTTCAGCATGGGATCAATGTTCGAGCGTGATGGTTGTCCATTTCCGTGTGCCTGGGGTACCGGCGCCACCAGAAGCCTGGTCGTCTTCATGTGAAGAAGTCTCCGCCGTTCATCCCGCCAATTCGCGTAATCCATTCTTGTGTGGACGTATCCTCCCCAAAACCTGTTTGACGGCATCGCGGTGACAAAGTCACCACTTACCTGCATTCCTGTGTGCCTGGCGCACCTGGAAATCGGAACTACCACAAGACTGAACGGCACAACGCATTAGCAGAAACGAAAGTGGAAAATTGCCGCGAACCTGAAGTGCTGTCACCCACTTTCTCCGCGACTTTTTTGTGTACCCCGTGTTTCGAGACTAGCACAGAAAACATTATTGTCAAGATGATATTCCGATGAAGGCTGAACGGAGCATAATAATGCCTGTATCATCGGATGTTTGAGCCGAAAACAAACGATGCCGAATCAAATGCTTGTTCATATTGTCGAGTAAGTGATCATATGGCGCACTTCCTCCATCGACCTCTGAAGAGTATCGATTGATCCTGCACGGAGGTAATGGATCAGGATGAGAAATACATCCGCAGTAGTTGGTTTTCTATCGAGCCGTCGGCCAGCGAGCGTGTGTCTGACAGGTAGTTGCATCTGACATGAGACCAACTTGAATGAGAAGTGACCGGTCGTTCCGCCACCGGCTTGACCAGGCAGTATTCGCTCCACACATGAGCTCAGCTTTGACATCTCACCAGCGACCGGCTAGGCTTTGCGCTTGCCCGAACCTGTTCGGGCGGCAGAGCGGCTGGGGGGCAGGCTCGATATTCCTGCGCCCGGCTTGAGGTCTTCTTATGTCCATATTCCCTGCTGCCCGCGGCAGCATCCTCCCGCGACGGGAGATAGCGCTCACCGTTGCAACCCTCCTTATCACCATCGTCGCTGCCATCTTCCTGGGCCAGCATCTCCTCTCAGCAATCCTCCATCCGAACGGTGACGGATTCTGGGTAACGCGCACTGCGCTATTCGCAACGGTGGTCTTCATCCTCATCTATGGCAACCTGGTGTACCTGGTGACCCGTCTCGGCTACTTCGTTCGCCGTTTGCAGCATCGGTCCAAACCGTTCGAGGCCCTTGTGGAATCGCACTGGGAGCAGGCAGAGCCGATCGTGGTGCTGGTGCCCTCATACAAGGAGGATGTCCGTACCATCCGCCAGACACTGCTGTCTGCTGCCTTGCAGCATCACCCCAACAAGCGGGTGGTGCTCCTGCTCGATGATCCCCAGCGGCCGAGCGATCGCCAAAGTGCTGCCCTGCTGGCGGCGGCCCGACGCGTTCCCGGGGAGATTACCGCGTTTCTGCACGAGCCGAAGCACCTCATCGAACACGCCTTCGAGCAATTCATCAGTCGTCGATACAGCGGGCAGCTCGATGCAGGGGCGGAACAGCGGGCGGTGCTCGGGATGTATGGCGGCCTTATTAACTGGTTGGATCGCTGTGTTGCTGATGAGTCCGGCAGCGATCACACCGACCAGCACTTTGCCCACATCACATTCCACGATCATCGCCAACTCCTGCACAAGCGTGCTCGCCGGCTGGTAACCGAACTTGCCGGTAAGGCCATTACCGCACACGACATCGAACGCGAATACCGGCGATTGCTGGCCGTGTTCGATGTGGATATCACGGTGTTTGAGCGCAAGCGGTACCAGAACGTCTCTCTGGAGGCGAACAAGGCGGCCAACCTCAATACCTACATCGGCTTGCTGGGTCGTACCGTGAGGGAACGTCGGCGCGCGGATGGCTGGCATCTCGAAACAGTCGATACCGGCAACGCTGGCTACGGCGATGTCGCCATCCCGGATGCGACATTTGTGCTGACCCTGGATGCAGACAGTATGCTGCGGCCGGATTACGCCTTGCGGCTTTCGTCGGTCTTTGCTGAGCAAGGGCACGAGCAGGTAGCCGTGGTGCAAACACCGTATACCGCGATCCCGAACGCACCGGGCGTGCTGGAGCGCATCGCCGGCGCCACCACCGATATGCAGTACATCGTGCACCAGGGTTTCACCTGGTGCGATGCCACGTTCTGGGTTGGTGCCAACGCATTGCTGCGCAAGCGTGCGCTGGATGATATCCGTGTCGAGGAAGAAGAGCGCGGGTACGTGGTATCCAAGTTCATCCAGGATCACACAGTGATCGAAGATACGGAATCGACGGTTGATCTCGCGTTCAAGGGCTGGACACTCAGGAACTATCCCGAGCGACTCGCCTACAGTGCCACCCCGCCGGACTTCGGTTCGCTGCTGATCCAGCGCTCTCGCTGGGCAAACGGCGGCCTGCTTATCGTCCCGAAACTGATGCGGCACGCGTTCACCCGTCGATTCGATCGGCTCACGATTCCATCGTTCCTGATTCGGTTCCATTACCTCACATCTATCGCCACGGGAAGCCTGGGAATGCTCCTGTTGCTCTTCCTGTCGGTGGATTCTGGACTTTTCTCCCCCTGGATGGTGGTATTGGCGGCAGGGTATTTCTCGCTGTATTGGCGGGACCTGTTGCAGAACGGCTACCCGCCGGCGGATATCTTCCGCGTAGCGGCCTTCAACCTGATGCTGCTGCCGATCAATGTCGCCGGTGTAATGAAGTCGATCCAGCAGGGAGCCACAGGCAAAAGGACGCCGTTTGCACGCACGCCCAAGGTGGATGGACGCACGGGCGCGCCCGCATGGGCCGTTATCGCGCTCTGGCTGCTGCTGGCGTGGGCGCTCGTCGCTGGCGTGGGTCATATCATGGCGGCCCGGTGGGTGTACGCGGCGTTCTCGCTGGTAATTGCTGGGGGCTTTGCGTATGCGGCGATGGTCTTTGTTGGGCCGAAGGCGAGTTGGGAAGATGCCACTCGCGGCACCCGAGAAACGTTTGGCAGCATCCTGGCGCGGCGCGAAGCAACGTCGTCGCTTTGGGGCAACGTGCGGCGTCGGTGAAATTCCACCCGGCAGATTGCCGGGGATCGTGGGATTGGCACTTCCAGGTGGGTGGGGACGTGGCCGCTGATGGACTTCGGTCGCCACGTTTTGCACGCCGTTACCGTCAATTCCGCCGACAAGGGGCGGGCTGCCGAATCAACCATTGACCGCCAATGGCTTGTCGTCGCAGTGGGGCTGGGTTTGCAAAGAGGGCAGTGAAGGGATCGTTCCCCTCACTGCCCATTTGACCCTCATGTGTAGTCGCCCTGTTAGGGCAAGTATTCCCCTACCCAATTGAGGGTATTAGCGATATCTACTCGATATGCGAAGCCGGATCCAACGCAGTTTCCGTTGAGACCGAACGAGGTGATGCCAACGATCGTGCTCGTTCCGTTCAGGAAAACCGGTCCACCCGAATCTCCAAAGCAGGTACCTCCGCCCGTGCCGGGCGCGTTGCTGTGATGAATGTTGTATCCATCCGTCAGCGCGTTCCTCAGGTTGATGAGTTGCACTTCAGCCTGGAGCCGCTGGGTGTCGGCCAATTCTTCAGGCCGAATTTGCTGCAATCCGTAGCCGACAACCGTGAACCATGTCTCCTGCTGACCACGCTCGGTGGCCATGCTGTCGAGCGTTCCCTCGGGTGCCAGCTCAGCCCATCCTACTCCCGGTTTCTTCTTCAGCACGATGACGCCGACGTCGCTCGTATTCGGCAGGCTCCAGACGAAGTTCGGGTGTGTGTATGGCGTACCGATATAGCCACCAGCCCAGGGATAGTAGTCATCCGCCCGTTGGACATAGTCGTCGAACCAAACCTGCGCGGAGCTAGCGCCTTCAGTACAATGGCCAGCCGTGAGGAACACGGTAGCGGAGATCATTGTGCCAGTGCACCGGTGCGTCGGTGCGCCGTTGGCATTGTAAAACACCGCCAGACCAACATACGGATGTTCACCCGCATCCGCTACGCCGTCGGTGACGGCACCTGCCGGGCTGGCGCTTGCCAATACCATGAGACCTGCCAGAAATGCGAACAACAACCTTCTCACCGAACTCCCCCTTCACGTCAGTGCCGTTCCTGTTCCCTCTCGACAGGAAACAAAGATCACAAATCAAAGATCCGCGAACTGCGCAAGCAGCGCCATGAACCTTCATCACATCTTTTTGTCGAGTTTTCACATCATATATCACGCGATCAGTTAGGTCAATTCTGCCATCATCGTGTTGTCATAAGGAAAACATGACATCGAACCTCACCGGTTATGCCATTTGCAGCACGCCCATTGCCAGCGTGACCGTGCCGGTGATCACCAGCGCGCCGGCCCAGATCCAGTCCAGGTTGATCCAGGCCTTGCGCAATATCCCAACCCCGACAAGGGCATAAACGACGACCGCCAACAGCAACGCCGTGGCAATCATTGCCATGGTGTGAACACCGACCGTGGCGATCGCAATTCCCAGCGGCTCTTCCGAGGAGATATCACGGTGGACGTGGTGACCTTCGGCCGCGACGTTCGAGATGGCATCACCACGCAGGCGCAGCATGACCGGTATCAGCATCAGGCCCGCGCCATGCGCCGTAGCCATCAGGAACGACCACAGCACCAACTCGGCCTTGCTCACGCGCATCCCCACCCAGCGCGGATGGCGAAAGCGGGTAGCTACCTTGTATGCAGCGAATCCGAGCAGTGTCAGTCCACTCAGCACGAGAAGCATCTCGGTCGGGATAAAGGTGCCAAGCAGGCCGACGGTGATGACAACCACGCCGATCGCCAACGCGTGCCCCAGCGCGATTGGCCCGAGGGCCACGATTACCGAACGCAGCTTGTTGTCTTGCATGCCAATCGCGACCGCGAACAGCCAGCCCATGCCGGGATTGAGACCGTGGAAAATTCCCAAACCAATCAGCGGCACCAATGACCAGGTGAGCAATGAATCGAACATGGGAGCGCTCCTTTGGTTGAAGCGGTTGCTGGGTAGGGGTGCCGCCATCGCCATCTGGCATGGCGGCACCCGGGAAGGATGCTACGGGAAGCAATACGAATCGGTAGAGGCGTCACCGCCTTCCAGCCGTACCTGGTGCGGCCGTTGATCACCGAAATCGAGGAAGAAGTTCGGGTCGAATGCCATGCCGCCGTCTGGCTGGGTGTCCAGTTTCACCATCCACCCCTTGATGCCATCGGGATAGAACTGCACGTCCCACGGCAGATAGAGCGAGTTGGTGAGGTACACGCGCTTGCCATCGCGGCTCACCTCAACCATCTGCGGCCCGCCGTTCAGTGGATTTGGTGAGGATGGATGCTTGTCCCGCCGGACGATCCCGCCGATTCGCACGGAGCCGGTAAGCACCGGATTGAACGGATCGCTGACGTCGTACTGCCGCAGTTCACCCGTTCCCCAGCAGGAAACGTAGAGGAAGCGATCGTCGACGCTCAGTTCGATGTCGGATACCAGTGGTGGCACCGCGCCGAACGGCTTCAGCGCTGGCGGCAATTGATCCTCGGTGGCAGGCTCGGCGGGGATGGTGATGACCTTGGTGGCCTCCCACGTATCACCACTGCCGTTCGCGTGTTCCTTGCGATGCCAGAGGAAAATGTTCGACGAAAGATCGGTGAGGCTGACAACGGTGTTGACGAAGCCGTAATCCTTCGTCGGGTTGTGCGCGGGCCGCAGTTCCAGCACGATCTGGTTCTCCTTGCCGAGATCGATCCGCTGGGTGAGGCGACGTTTGCGCAAGTCCCAGAAGTTGAGGTGATGGCCATATTGCCCATCCAGCAACAGTTCTGGCTGAACTCCGGTCTGCACCATGTTGGGGGTGCCCCATTCGCTGGTCACCATCGTGCCGTAGCCGAGATGCCACCAGAAATCGTATGCCAGCTCCTGCTCCCCGCGATCGATCTCCCAGCGTCCGAGGACGTCGAAGGTATCGTGATCAAGCATGAAGATACCGCCCGGNNCGTGGTCAAGCATGAAGATACCGCCCGGACCGCCGCCATCGGGAGCACCCAGCGCGCTGATGTAGATGCCATCGGGGCCGCAATGAACGGTGTGGCCGTTGGCGTATCCCGTTTTGGCCGCAATCTCCTCGGGCTGGATCGTTTTGACGATGCGGGGATGGGAGGGATCCGGTTTCGTATCGACAATGTAGATGCGTGAGGACCCGAGCGCCGGCACGATGAGATACCTCCGCTCGACATGCGGGTGTGGGGCGTTCGGGCACAGCATTGAGCTGCAGGCGTTCCAGCCGAAGTGATGCAATTCGTCACCGGCAAAGGGCATGTCCACCTCGCCGACAATTGCTCCGAAGTCCTGCGAGGTGGGATCGACATCGACAACGCAAATACCATCGGGTCGGCCGTCGCTGGTGGGATTGATGCGAAGCACAAAGGCCATGGTCTCTGGTGGTGCCTCCATCGCCATGCGAGGGGAGGGGTAAAAGGTGGGATCGGGTCGTAGGGTCTGGGTTTGCATGATGGACTTCTCCTTGTCTGGCCTGGGTGATGAGTGTGGGGAAATCGTCCTGGAAATCGGGGCATCCACCTCCTTCCGTGAGCAGGTTGGTTCGAGCCGTTGACACGTGCAGCATGCGGCGGATAACCGAAATGCAGCATCAACCTATGCCACCGCGGGACAGGGCACATCGCGGAAACCATGTACGGGTGTATGTAATTCGTGGGAAAAGACTTCAGGTGGGCCGGATGCAACCCGTGTATTTAGGCAGGATCGGTCATTGGCCCACCCTGATCGGCAGCCCACAATGCGACCTGCGTGCGGGAATGGAATCCCAGCTTGATGAAAATATTGGATACGTGGCGCTCAACCGTTGCGATCGAGATGGAAAGGTGATCGGCGATCTGGCGATTGGTAAAACCGCGGCCGATCAGGGTGGCCACCTCAACCTCCCGCGGACTGAGAGGCATATCGACCTGCAGGGATGTCGATCCCACGCGGGTTGTCCCCTGCGAGAGATGTGGATCCGATGTGACGCGGAACAGATCAATGCGCCGACTCCCAATCGTGATTGGCCTTCTGCCCAGCGGTTCGAATGTGAGCCCGGATCCGGCCACCAGGTCCGTCACGGTGCTGGAAACAACCACCTCTCCGGGCGACGCGCTTGCCAGCACCCGGGCGGTGATCTCGCTGGCCATACCGCTGGCATTGCTGCCTGCCAGTGGCCAATCGCCGGTATGTAACCCGGCACGTACGCTCAGGCCCATGTCCCTCGTCTCCGTGACGATCGCCATCGCACAACGAATGGCGCGGGCGGGCCCATCGAAGATAGCGACGAAGCCGGCGGGGGTTATTTGCACCTGGCGGCCGCGATGATGGTGCAACTGCTCCCGAACCATAGCTTCATGAGTGATCAGCAGGTCGTGCCACGCGCGCTCACCCAGCCGGGCTGCGGTTGCCACTGCCTCCACGATCTCGAAGAACAGGATCGTGGCCAACACCGTATCGGGCTCCGGAACGGGACGCGTTCCGGTGAGGAATTGCTCGATCTCGCCCAGCACTGCTTCCTGGTCGCCGGCAAACACCAGGTGATCATTGCCCGGTAACTCTACATACCTGGCGCCGCGGATATGTTCGGCCATATGCCGGGCACCGCCGACATCGATATCGAGATCACCGGTGCGGTGAAGGATCAGCGTGGGGACATGAATGGCCGGAAGCACATGCCGAATATCGATCTGTGTATTCATCTCGGCAAGTGCGAGTGCCGCTCCGGGACTTGCGCTTCGCTGCTGGTAGGCAGCCCACCACTTCCGAAATGGTTCGTTTCCCACGGCGCCTGGAGCCAGCGTGTCGAGGTCTTCTGCGCGGCCCCACCCGCGCTCGATGGCATCGAGAAACGCCTGGCGTTGTTCAAGGGTCGGCGCCCAGGGGTAATCCGGATGCCAACGCCGTCTGGCATACGCACCATACATCACCAGGGCGGCGGTTCGCTGCGGATAAGTGGCCGCAAACACCGCGCACATCGCCGCCCCTTCGGATATGCCAAGCAGCGCTGCCCGCTCCGACCCGGCCGCATCCATCACGGCGCGCACATCGTCCATGCGCTGCTCGATCGTGGGGAGTTCGGCCACGCGGTCCGAGAGACCGGTGCCGCGTTTGTCGAAAATAATCAACCGGGAGAAGGATGCGAGGCGCAAGAGGAAGTGGGCGCTGGGGCCTTCCCACAGGTAATCGAGGTGTGAGATCCAGCCCATCACGAAAACAAGGTCGAATGGCCCGTCGCCAATCACCTGGTAGGCGATATGGACATCGCCGCTCTTGGCGTATTTGGTCTCATGTTCCACGTGGCCCGATCCCTTCCAGGGATACGTCGACCGTTGATAGCAGTAGCAGCTATTTGGTATAGGTGCGTGATGCGGTGGATCGGCGCGTGTCAATTTGGAGACAGTACCACCCGGGTTCGGCTGATTAATCCGTGCGTTCGGGAAGATTCAGGCAAGGCGTTGCCCTTTGCGGCCCCAACCGGGCTCGTCATCCAGACGACCCCGGTGCATATTTGCACCTGGCGCCCCGGTGGAGCGATGGTTTGGATAACAGTGTGTGCGCGATGAGCGGCTCCTAGCTGTAGGGTGCGGTCATCTCCAGCTGGATATTATCCGGATCTCGGAACGAGAGGATGTAGAGGCCAAACTCTGCGCCGAGGTCCGTGATCTCACCGTGCGGGACACTGTGCTCATCCAGAATTCGGAGGGCATTGTCGAGATCTTGCCGAGAGGTCGCAGTGAAGCTGAGATGATCCAGGCCGACACGGTTTTCATCGAAGCGGTCATCGAAACTCCCGCCTTCAGCATCTGGCGCCAATCGCAGGCCGATCAGCAGTTTGCCGTTTGTAAGCAACACTCCTGGTGGCATTTCCATTGCCACATCCAACCCCAGCACCTCAGTGTAAAACGCGCGGGCGCGCTCCATATTCGCTACTGTCAGGCGGACATGGTGAACCTCACCGATCTGTATGCGAGCACTCATGGTGTATCGTCCTTTCTGCCTTGTAATCCTTTCGCAAAGTTTTGTTTCGCCGGCCGATGTGAGGACGGCTCCGGTTCGTTGGTCCTGCCGCGTTTGAAGCCTGTCGGGAGAAACGAATGGCGTTTCAAACTCCTGATATCGACCATATCCGCACCGTGAGTCAGGTAGCTGAAGGGCCGGGAACTCACGTGGGGTTTCCTCGTTATGTTAAGTATTTGGGCCCATCCTACAGGCGCAGATATCACCTGTCAATCTCGGGTTCCGTTTCGATTCCCATCATGGCGTAGGGGTTGGTCTTAACTATGTGCCAGAATCGGGAAGTCCTCCGGTTCCAACGTGTGCAGCCTCCTCAATGATCTTGGCAAGGGTGGCCCGTTTTCCGAGGTGCCAGGCGTTCCTAAATGCCTTCTCGCCCAGGCGTGCGCGGGCAATATCGGCCGGATGATGCGTGTCTGCGTGGCTTGCGGGAGAGAGGCCGATGCCGGCATTTGCGCGGATTGATTCCGCGGCCCCGAGCAGCATGGCAGTGAGCGATGGTTGGCCGTGACCGGCTGCCACCTGCGCCAGGCGAACCAGGCTATCGGCAATACCACCCTTATCCTCCAGCTCGTAATAGAGCCGCAGGCTTTCCTTATACGCGCCCACAGCGTGGTCGTCGTCCATTTCGCTCATCATATCGCCGAGATTGGCCAATGCTATTGCAATGCCCCAAATGTCACCACGTTCGCGCCAAATGTGAAGGGCTTTCTCGGTCACCTCGACCGCGCGATCGTGATCGCCACGTTGCCACTTTACCTGGCCCAAACTCGACAGAATCATGGCCTGCATATGCTGATCCCCCGACATCTCGGCGTCGGCATGTGCTTGCTCGTGGAGTTCCAGCGTAGCTGGGTCGCCTTTGGTCGCTTTCACCAGACCCATCACGAATTGAGCGCGAGCGAGATTCCAGACATCGTCCGCTGCTTTCGCCATGCGCAACAGGTCGTGGATAATTGCCTCGGCTTTTTCTGGCTCTCCCAGCACCCGGGTCACGCCACTCAGGCCGTAGAGGGCCTCCATTTGGACATGTGCAGCCACATGTCCGCCCAGCGCGAGGGCGGCCTCTAACCAGCGACGTCCCTCGCGCAAATGTCCTCGCACCAGCCAGAATTTCCAGAGGGCGCCAGCAAGCCGCAAGCTTTGCTCGGCATCGTTCGATCTTGTGGACCATGAGAGCGCCGCGCGGAGGTTGTCGTGCTCAACCTCGAATCGGCGCAATGTGGCCAGGCCTTCGGCGCTTTCAATACGCGGACGGATCTCCTCAGCCAGGGCGAGGTAATGTGCCGCGTGTTGTTGACGAACGTGGTCTTCATCGCCGCTTGCTCTCAAGCGTTCGAGGCCAAATTCTCGCACGGTCTCAAGCATGCCGAACCGGGATTCCCCTGTGGGCCCTGCTACCTGACGCACGAGGCTGTTGTCGACCAGCGAGAATATGTTCTCGAGGGTATCCGAATTCGCCCCTGATAGTGCCTCCGCTGCCTCCACCGTGAAACCGCCGACGAACACCGCCAGTCGTTGCAGCAGCACCTGCTCCGGTTCGGGCAGCAAGTCATAACTCCAGGCAATCGCATCGCGCATTGTTCGCTGCCTGGCAGGTGCATCACGCGGTCCTCCGGTCAACATTGGCAAGCGTTTATCCAACCGGGCGAGCAATTCAGTTGGCGGCAGGATCATCACGCGGGCTGCCGCCAGTTCGATCGCCAGTGGCAATCCCTCCAGCCGTTCGACGAGGGCCGAGATTGCCTGACTGTTAGCATCCGTCAGGTTGAACGTTGGGTCTGATGCCTGGGCGCGATCAATGAAAAACGCCACGGCTTCCGAGCGACTCATCTCCTCCAGGGAGGCTCCTTCTGTCCGCGAGGGCAGCTTTAGTGGCAACACCGTGAAGAGGTGCTCTGCGGTAAGATGCAGCCGCACCCGGCTGGTAGTGAGGATCTTGAGCGCCGGGCAGGTCGCCAGCAGCATGGCGAAATCTGGCGCTGCTTCCGCTACTTGCTCAAGATTATCGAGGACCAGGAGCTGTGTTCGATCCTGTAGGGCAACGGTCAGGACATCTGACAGAGGATGGGTACCGGCGTCACGCACCCCGATAGCGGTGGCGATCGCCGGCAGCACCAGTGCGGGATCGCGGACCGGACTGTAATCGATGAACAGCACCCCATCGGCGAAGCGATCGGCCACCTCGTGTGCAACCTCAAGCGCCAGCCGGGTCTTTCCTACCCCGCCAGGGCCTGTTAATGTCACAAGCCGAACGTCCGATCGCCCCAGCAAGTCGATGGCGGCCCGGATCTCTTCTTCACGTCCGATGAGGGGAGTGGTAGGCGAGGGAAGCAGGGAGCGCACGGAACCATCAATGGACTGTCTCTGGTGGATAGGTGCGTTACGCGCGGCGAACAGGGCGACCCGTTCGGAGTCCCGGAGGCCGAGGCCATCAGCCAGCATGCGCACAGTTTCTAGGCGTGGAGAGGTGCGGGCGCCGCGCTCCAGGTCACTGATTCCCCGGCTGCTCAGGCCTGCGCGCTCCGCCAGGTCCTCCTGTGAGAGGCCCGCGGCCTGCCGATATTCCCGCAAGAGGCTGCCGAATGCTGAGATCTCTCGCGTGTGAACCGCGCTCTCAAACATAATGCCACGCCCGTTTCTTTTTCCTGTATCACCACCTTAGCACTCACCCGTCCTCCTGTCACTTGTCAAGCCGTCATGTTGTATCCCCACTGCATGGATGATGTCTGAACCATGCGTGGCGGATGCCCGTGTCACCAACGTCAGAGGAATCACACGATGGAGCATTCCCTCAGGGGAAGGGAACGACCCGCGAGAAGGGACGCGGTATGCACAATTCCTGGTGAAAGGAACGGCCACGTTGAAGGCACTGGTACGATAGCCCGATGTTCCGCTGAACCGG
>DJVD01000143.1:0-3957 GCA_002440805.1 Chloroflexi bacterium UBA6265 | reverse complement strand
CAGATCGGCTTATGCGTCCGAAAGTGAGGATCCCGTGGAGATCGCGTCATCTGGTGCCGAGGCTGCCGAGGCAGGGAACGTTGTACTACTCGGTCTCGAGCGTTCTTTCAGTGGCGAAAGCCCGGCTCAGGTTGACATATCTGCGTGATATTTGTATTATGTGCGCAATAACCACACTGCGACGAGTCGCGCATACAAGTTAAGCAGGAGGCTATGATGGTCTCGCAACAAGGGGATCTCTCCCTACTCGAGCACCCGGTAGCGCAGGAGTTGCTCCAGTCACCGATTCCGGCCCGATTCGCTTATGTCAGGAGCGATGGGGCGCCAGATGTGGTGCCGATCGGCTTCCACTGGAATGGCACGGAGTTCGTGCTCGGCACGTTCCCGAACTCCGTGAAAATGCACGAACTCCACGATGGCGATAAAGTCGCGCTCACGATTGATACCGATATCATGCCCTACAAGGTCCTGCGTATCCGCGGCAGCATCCGCACGGATGTCGTTGAGGGAATCGCGCCGGAATACGAGGCGATGGCCCTCCGCGCGCTCGGTGAAGAAATGGGCCGGGGATGGATCGAGCAAATGCGCCCTATCACCCCGAGCATGGCAAGGATTTTTGTCACGCCCGAGTGGGTGTGTGTCCAGGATTTCCAGACGCGCTTCCCAAATGAGGTAGAGCGCGCGATGGAAAAGGCGTAGGCGGCATACGCTTGTTGCACTTCTTCAACACGTCGATCCCGTTAATACATGTTCGCTAGTGCACGAACGCAACGAAGCCGGCGGGGGTGATAGCCTGCCGGCTTCCGGGTTTGCCTGCGTGTGCCGACCCTGGGGATCGTCATTTATTCCTGAGCCGCCCGCCACCCGTCTTCCGACGTCAGCCGTGTGATGTGGAACATCCCGATGCTCAAGGCGCTTGGTCACTTATTCCCAAACCCTGAGGAAGTGCGCACTCGCGAAGATACTCTGGTTCACCGACTTAAAATCCATTGACATAAGTATATACAAACGACTGCAGCAGGAGTATGATGCTCTCATACCGAATCTCACCTTCCCGATCTGCGAGGCAGCTCTATTGCTGCATCTTATACATGCGTAGCCGCGGTAGCTATTCATCAGTTGGAAGGAGGAAATCATGCTCAAGTGTATGAAAATCGCTGAACTGGTCGAGAAAACGGTCTATACCATCATCGAAACAATCATCACGGTGATCAAGACTGTGTGCCACGACGTGGTCACCACCATTGAAGAGTGGCAGTCTCGCTGGGAAAACCAGTGCACCACGGTCTCCAGGCAGGTGTGTCGCTGGCTGCCTTGGCCGCTCAACAAGCTCTGCGATTGGGTGACTGAAACGGTGTGCAAGCTCGTCCAGGTCTGGTTTACCGTCATCAAGACGATCGTCCAGACTGTGTGCGAGGTGGTGCAATCATTCGTCAAGATCTTCATTCTCATTCCGATGACGATTTTCATCACCGTGTTGCGGATCGTCTGTTTTATCGTCGATTTCATCGTTAACTGGGTGAAGATCATCATCACGGCCATCATCGGCATTCCCGAATTCCTGCTCTGCATGCTGGGAATTCGTATTCGCAAGCACCTGCACGCCTGCGTCACAGTGCTGGCCGGCAGGGATGGCGGTCCCGTGGTGGACGATGCGCAGGTCGATCGCGTGCTGGACGAGGCGAAACGGATCATCTCCGAACGCTTCAATGTCACGCTCCACATCCATGGACGCAAGGTGGTGCGCGTGCCCGACGATCGGCTCGATGTCACTGCCTGCGATGCCAGCCAATTGTTCTCATCAGAGGCTATCGACCTCACGGACGATGCCAACGGCACATTTGGCGAGGTGTTTGGCTGTGGTGACAACCTCGTCGACATCGGTGCCGAATTAATTCACGATGTGCTCAATATCATCTTCATTCGCGACATCATCGAGGGTGGCGATGTTGGCTGTCACATTCCGGGTACCGATTACGTGATCATCGATCGTACCAGCTCGGGCCTGGTGCTGGCGCACGAGATTGGCCACGCTGGCGATTTGTGGCATGTGTCCGGCAAGACCAACCTGATGAACCACTTCACCGCCGGCGAAGATGTGGAGGGTTGGCAGCGCTGCATTTTCCGTCGATCCCGATTTGTCCATTACTCGCCGTAACCTGGAAGGAGCACCAAACATGCAAAAGCAGGAACCCTGCTACTTCTGTATAACCATGAGCATGGCGCTAACCATCGGGATGTTGATCGCAACCTTCCGGGTGGGGCGGCGAGCGGTGAGGCTGGGCAAGGAATCGTTGCCCCGGCTGAGGCCACAATTCTCGTAGCCCCAGGTTGGGGGTACGATCGTCTAAAGTGAGATGTGAAAAGGCACGGCCGGTGGGAGTTCACCCACCGGCTTTCCTGTTCCCACCAACATTTGAGTGGGGCGCAGCAGGGCACTTGCTACCGTTGCAGGAACACATGCTGCGCCGTATATTCGAAGTACGGAATGATTCCAGGGATATCCAGCTGTTTTGAGAGAGCCGGCGATGGTGCGGCTTGATGGACTGAGTGCTGCGGGGTGAGGAATAATGGCGCGGATTCTCCGGGTGATGGGTGTTGTGCTGCTGATGCTTGTCACCCCCGTTTCGGCTGAGCATAGCCCGCACTACGATGTTGCCTGCCCAACCGGGAGCGCGGATATCGTGCTCGATCCTGGCCACGGTGGAGCAGATCCCGGTGCGGTGAACGAGGCGTACAACCTGTACGAGCGTGACCTCAATCTTGAGATCGCCCTCAGCACGGCGGCAATCCTGGAGAATGACTACGGCTATCGCGTCGCCCTGACGCGTGAAGATAACGAGACGGAGTTGGCCAATTCGGAGCGCGGCGAGATCGCGAATGCGTGTGGTGCCGTCGTCGTTATCCTTATCCACCTCAACGCCAGCACCGATACAAACGCCAACTACTCGCAGACCTTCTGGGGCGAGAAAGAAAAAGACCTGCTGCTTTCGTTGGTGATAGGCCAATCCCTGGAACCGTTAGGTATTCCAGTGAAAAATGTCGACCGGTTTGATAATGGCGGGTTGCTTCGCGCCAGGATGCCGAGCGTTTTGGTGGAGGCCGTGTTCATGTCAAATCCCGATGAGGCCAAAGAGTTGGCGAGCGGAACGCGTCAGGATGAGATCGCTGAGGTCATCGCAGTTGGCATAGATACCTGGATGCACGAGCGGGACTGACGAAGGTTGAAGATTGAATGGCAGCAGGCTCCATGAACAGCAACACCTCCTACAAATACATGCTCCTCGGCATCGCGCTGATCTTCATGATCGGGATGTTAATTGTCGGGTCACGGCAACCTTCGAACGTATCCGATGCCGCGGTTTACAGGCCCGGGGTTGTGGTGGAGAACGTCTCACAAGGGGAATGGAGTGCCCGCCACTGGCAGTGGACCTTAAGTCTTCCTGCCGGCAGCAACCCCGGCCAGGATGTGACCGGAACCTATTGCGGGTTCGGTCAGTCTGGCCCGGTCTTCTTCTTGCCCCGCAATTTCGCGCCGTGTACCGTTCCGGCTGGAACATCTATTCTTATTCCTATCGTGGGAACTGAGTGCTCGACGAGCGAGCCTGTCCCCTTCTCTGGCACGAGCGAGGATGAGTTACGCGGGTGTGCTGCCGCAGAGGTTGAGCGTTACACCAACATCGAAGTCAGGATCAATGGCGAGGTTGTGCCAAACATCCAGTCATACCGCACATCAACGCCGCTTTTCTCGGTGATGCTTCCCGAAGAAAACGTTCTCGGCGCACCCGCTGGAGCCACATACGCGGTGGCAGATGGATACCACGTGATGATCAAGCCGCTCGACCCCGGTGAGCATGAGATCGTCGTCCACCTTGAGTTGGCGGATGGCACGGTATTGCCGGATAAATTCGCGGTCATCACCGTTGTCGAGCCGACCTGGGAAAGGCCCCAGGCAAC
>DJVD01000264.1:27912-28272 GCA_002440805.1 Chloroflexi bacterium UBA6265 | reverse complement strand
CTTCTTCTTCGTGATTAGTCCCCTTGGCATTGTGCCGGCGATACTGGCCGCGCTCAAGGATATCGATCCTGCCCGCCACAAGCGCATTATCGTGCGCGAATGCCTGATTGCGCTGGCGATTCTGCTGGCGTTTATGGGCTTTGGCCGCGGCATGCTGAACATGCTCAACATCTCGATTCCGGCGATGACCGCTGCCGGCGGCGTCATGCTCATGCTGATTGCCTTGCGGCTGATTTTCCCTACCGACGAGAAGAACATGCGGGTGACGATGACCGCCGAGCCGTTTGTCGTTCCGATCGCGATCCCCTATATTGCCGGGCCGTCCATCCTCGCAACCGAGATCCTGATGATCTCGCAAGA
>DJVD01000264.1:18046-27900 GCA_002440805.1 Chloroflexi bacterium UBA6265 | reverse complement strand
CTGATGGCGATCGAGCGCCTGATGGGTATGATCCTGGTGCTTATCGCTACCCAAATGCTGCTCACCGGTGTCGTCGCCACGTTGAAAGATGCGGGCTTCTAGCGACGCAAGATCACCGCTGTTCGCGCCGGGATGGTTGCCACGCCATCCGCCCAGAGCAAGGGATGGCCTGGGCCACCGTAACGCTCGTCCTGGGTGGTGAGGGCGATCGTCCAACCATCTTCCAGCGGGGCGGAGGTCTCCGGCCCAAAGTTGGCCAGCAACACCAGTTCGCTTTCACTGCCACTCCGACGTACCGAGATCAACTCGGCACCCAGCGCCGTCGCCTGACATCGGCTGCGTTCGCCTCCGGCCATGGCCTCTTCCGACTGGCGCAGCTGAAGCAGGTCGCGATACAGGGCATAGATTTCCCCGTGGGCCTCGCGTTCCTCCAACCGCAGCTTTGACCGCTCGAAGGTGCTGGGCGCCTGGGGATCGGGGATTGAATCGCGCAACTCCGCCACGGCGAAGGCACCGAACTCGCGGAACTCCCGCCGTCGCCCCTCCGTCACCAACTTGCCCAGATCCTCCGGCATATCAGTGAAAAAACTGAACGGTGTGCTGGCGGCAAACTCCTGCCCCATGAAAATGAGCGGCGTTTCCGGGATGAAGAGCATCAGCGCACTGGCGACCTTGTAGCGATCGTGGTTGATCACGTGATGCAGGCGTTCGCCAAAGGGGCGGTTGCCGACCTGGTCGTGATTCTGGATGCACACAACAAAGGCGTGGCCGGGGTCGTCCGGGGTCACCGCGTACTCACTACCGCGCTTGAGGGTAGTGGGGCCGAAGCCGGAGTTAATGGTTTCCGCAATACTCAACGTGGTACCGGCGTAGTGCTTGAGCCACATCTCTTTGTCGTTGGTGAGATGCACACGCATTTCGTGATGGAAATCGTCCGCCCAGGTGCCATCCATCCCCTCGCCACCGCGCTCGATTACGCGGGCACGATTGATGTCATGGCGACCATCTTCGGCATAAAACAGCAATGTACGATCGCCGGCGAGAGCCCGAGCCTGCTCGCCGATCTCCTGGATGATGTGCTTCGGGCCGTCGTCTACCATGGCATGCGTGGCATCGAGGCGGAAACCATCAATATGGAATTCGCTGACCCAGTAACAGACATTATCGATGGCCCACTGCCGCACCATCTCGCTTTGCTCACCATCCCAGTTGAGGGCCGGGCCCCAATCGGTCGTATGGCTGTCGCTCAGGTAGTGCGTGCTGTAGCGACCGGTGTAGTTCCCTTCCGGGCCGAAGTGGTTGTAAACAACGTCCAGGATCACGGCAAGGCCAAGCTGGTGGGCGGTATCGACGAAGCGACGCATATCATCCACCGGGCCGTAATAGCTGGCCGGCGCGAAGTGATTAACGCCGTCGTAACCCCAGTTACGGTTGCCGGGGCACTCGCTTACCGGCATAACCTCGATCACGGTGATGCCCAGGTCCCTGATGGCGGGCAGTTCGGCGATGAGCGCCTCCCAGGTGCCTTCCTGGGTATACGTGCCGACATGCAACTCGTAGATCACTGCGCGATCCGCGGGAACACCTGGCCACTCGCTATCTGCCCAGGTATAGGTGGTGGGATCGACCACCTCGGATCGGGCATGCACACCGTCTGGTTGGCTGCGGCTGTAGAAATCAGGAGTCTCCGGCTCGTCTCCCGGCAGGAAGGCGTAGCGCGAGCCGGCACCGGCATGTGGATCAACCACGCTCCAAATGCCGCGATCGCCAATGGTCATGTCCAGGGTGCGTTCGCCTCCGGTATCCTCAACCACCACGCGCACGCGTGGATGATCAGGCGCCCACACGGCGAAGGTCACACCATCGGGCCCCGCATGGGCACCAGGAATCATCTGCCAGGGTTGAGTCATGAGGCATCTCCTTGCCAGCTAAGCAGTGCGATTGGGAGTTCCGCGAGGATCTCGGTCAGGTCGGCGGGATCGTTGACCTCGCCCCCTGTCAGCAAGTTCGTCCACCCTTCGCTGGCTATCGCCGCTGGAATCTGCAGGCTGGTATCGCGCCAAAGATCGGGATTGGCGAAGATGTCGGCATTTCCGGCGAGGGTGTATAGCAAGCGCGGCACCACCACAAGAAGCCTGGAGCCCTCGTGAACTCGCATGAAGGCAATCACATGTTCGGATGCTGCTCCGGAAACGCGCACCGGTTGGTAATCCCCAAGCAGGAAGAGATCCGGCAACTCGCGACGCAAACGCAACAAACGCGATGTGAATTCCAGCTTGATGGCGCCGTTTAGCCGGTTTTCCACGAGCGCGGCCAAATTCCGATCGGCGGCAATTGCCCGCTGGCGAGCAGCGTAATCAACGGCCCGACGATTGTCCGGATCGACCAGGCTGTCGTCCCACACCTCAGTGCCCTGGTAAATATCGGGTATACCGGGCGAGGTTAGCTTCAGCACCTGCTGGCTCAGCGCATTGGCCAATCCAGCGTCGCGTTGGGCAGATACGAATGCATCGATATCGTTCAGGAAGGTGCGGTTGCGTCGTTTGTTCAGCATGCCGGCTACGAAAGCAGCCAGCGCCCCTTCATAGGCTTCACTGGGGTTGACCCAGTTGCTAAACCGACCGGCCTCGCGCACCACTTTCTGGATGTATTCCTGCACGCGGGTGACATAGTTTGCATCGATGCCAGCAAGACCGTTGAGTGGCCAGGTTCCGACCAATGTTTGGTACAGCACCCAGTCATCGATCTTGTTTGGCGCCAGCGAACCTTCCAGCATCACCTTAAATTTGCGATTGAGCCGCGTCCAGCGGTTAATGGCCGCGCGCCACTCTGTCGGGCGTTCGCTGAGCACATTGATCGCCGCCCGCACATCCTCAGAGCGCTTGGTGTCGTGCGTGGACGAGTTGATCATGCTTAGCGGCCAATCGCTGAGGCGGGCCTGGTTCTGCTTGTGGAACTCACTGACGGTCGTGCCGAACCGGGCCGGATCGCCACCAACCTCGTTCTGGCTGGTGAGCCGATTGAATCGGTAGAAGGATGTGTCCTCCAGTCCCTTGGCCATCACTGGTCCGCTCAACTGCTGCAGCTTCATCGCGAAATGACACGGAGCGTATTGTCGCTCTTCGCTCTCACCGGTATGGTGCAGTAACAGGGCATCGCGCAGGAAGTTGAACACCGAAGGATCAAGCCGCGGATTGCGGCGAATCGCCTCATCGACTGCGGCATTGATCGTAACCATGTCGCTCTCGGTGACATCGCCCTCGCGGCAGGTAGTGTAGGTGCGATAGACATGGAAGTTGGCGATGATCTCGCGCAACGCCGACCGCAATGAGTTGAACGTGAGATCGCGGGAGTGGCGATCCGATTCCGAAATACGATTGGCTACATTGGTGAGCACATTCAACTCACTGGCAAACGCTTCACGTACTTGCCACAGCTTCATCTCGTACACGAGTTCGTTGAACCGGATTCTCTCGCCCGTGAAGCGCTGGTAGATGGTATCGAATAACGCCCGGTTGGCCGAATTCACCTGCACGCCATTGGTGGCCTGCATAAACTCATAGCCGACGGTGCCGTTGATCTTCCACGTGTGCGGCATGATCTCGCCATGCTCAAGGATTTTCTCGGCCACAGTCCACACCGGCCATTGCCGGTCGGCGGCTGCAACGCCCTTCAAGGCCTCCTGTATCTCCCGATTCAGTTCAGGAAGCATCGCCTGCCAGGCATCGTCGTTTTCAACAACCAGTTGCTGTCGCACCGCCGCCCGGACGAAGCCAACCTGGAAATCATGGAAATACCGCTCCGGATCCCACAACCCATCAGGGTGATCGAATCGCACACCATCGATCGCGCCGCTGACCAACAGTTCCATGATGAGCGCGTGAGTGGCAGCAAACACATCGCGCGATTCCTGTCGAATCGCTGCCAGCGTGTTAATGGCGAAGAAACGTCGGTAGTTGATCTCCTCACTGGCCACGCGCCAGAAGCTGAGTCGATACGGCTGCTGCACCAGGAGTTTATCCAACTCATCGAAGGAGGCTGGCGTGCCGACGGTGCCGTTCATTTGCCCAACGATTCGATCGAGCGATGCGCGCATGCGGCCGTTGCCATCCATCACAACCGCGAGTCGCCGCATGGTCACCACTTGCTCACGGTATCGGGCTTCGATGGCCGCAGCCTCGGGCTCGTTCTCACCGGCACGTTCGAGCCGATCGAAGGCCGTGAGGATGCTCTCCAACTCAAGGACATCGATATCGTCAGCAGCAAGCTCGGCGCTCAGGTCGGCCTGCACCCGTTGAAGGATAGAGGGATATGTCGTTGGATCGAGTGGGAACGATGTGTCCCAGTACTGCACGCGAAAAGTACCGGCATCATAGGCAAGCTGCAGTTCGCCCCGCTCCAGCACGGCTCCGTAATGATCACCGAGGAATGGCAGCAACACCTTGCCATGCAGTTCGAACTTAAGTGGCTGCCAATCGATATCAAAGTAATCGGCGTAGCGGCTCATGCGACCGTTCTGGAGCACATCCTGCCACCAGGCATTGGCGCCCTTTTCGATGCCCATGTGGTTGGGGACAAAATCCAGGATCAGGCCCATATCGTGACGGTGTAGCGTAGCGACGAGTTCGTCGAACTCCTCGCGGGTGCCAATTTCCGGATTAATCTGGTTGTAATCCACCACATCATAGCCATGCATCGATCCCGGCGCGGCGGTGAAGATCGGCGACGCATAGAGGTGGCTAATCCCCAACGATTGCAGGTACGGCACCAGGTCCGTTGCATGCGCAAACGTGAAGACGTGATTGAACTGCATGCGATAGGTGGCTCGTATCGCTGCCTGGTTGGAACGCTGGTTGAGAACGGAATCCACGACGCTTCGTAGATGCGTGTCGCCGGTTCGAATTGTCAAATGGAACTCCTGCTAGTTGGGGCGGGTAAAGATGGCATCGTGGGCGGCTCGCTTTTGGTGCACCCACCGGGATTCGGTGAGTACCAGGCCGTGGAGCTCCTCGCGCGCCGCATCCACTCGAATCGGCGCCGTGCCGCCGGGAAGATCACGCAACATTGTGCTGCCAAGGCCATCCAGCGGCGGACGCTGCTCTGCAAATACCGGATGAACTTCTGTCCACTCCTCGTCCGTCAAATCCGCAAAGGTCTTGCCATCGTGCAGGCACTTGCCAACCAGCGATCCCACGATCTCGTGGGCCTCGCGGAAGGGAACACCGTTTTTGGCAAGGACATCGGCAGCATCGGTGGCGAGCGTGAAATCCTTGATCGATGCCTCTGCGGTTCTGTCGCCATGCACGGTAATGCTGCGCATCATCGGCGGGAACACATCGAGCACGGCCAGCATCGTATCGAAGCTGTCGATCAGGCCCTCTTTATCTTCCTGACTGTCCTTGTTGTAGGTCATCGGCTGGCCCTTCATGGTCACCAGCAAGCCGATCAGGTTGCCGAATACACGGCCGCTCTTGCCGCGGCCAAGCTCGGCGATGTCCGCGTTCTTCTTTTGCGGCATGATGCTGCTGCCGGTGCTGAACCGGTCGGCAATGGTGATGTACCCGAATTCGCCGGAACTCCAGTACACCAGTTCTTCGCTGAGGCGGCTGACGTGCATAGCGATGAGCGAGCAGGCATACAAGGCATCAAGGGCAAAATCACGATCAGCCACAGCATCCATCGAATTGCGGCTGATTCGGCCAAAACCGAGTTCAGCCGCCACTGCATCACGATCAAGCGGATAGGTTGCCCCAGCCAGTGCCGCGCTCCCAAGGGCGAGGACATCGGCACGATCATACGCCTGGCGGATGCGCTCGATATCGCGCAGGAACATCTCGCAATAGGCATGCATGTGATGCGCAAATAGCACCGGCTGCGCCCGTTGCACGTGTGTGTAGCCAGGCATAACCACATCGGCGTACCGCGCGGAAATCTCCAGCAGCGCCTCGATCATCTCCACCAGGCCAGCGGCCACTTCCACGAGCTGGTGCCGGGTCCAAAACCGGAAGTCGTTCGCGACCTGATCGTTGCGGGATCGGCCGGTATGCAGGCGTCCGGCGGTCGGACCAATAAGCTGGCGAAGGCGAATTTCCACGCCGGTATGCACATCCTCATCGGCGATACTGAGGTGGAACTGGCCTGCTTCTACTTCATTCATTATTTGCCAGAGCGCATCTATAATGGCGGTGGAATCAGAAACAGAGATGATGCCCTGTTTGCCCAGCATGCGCGCATGCGCGATGGAGGCACGAATATCCTCGCGCACCATGCGAATATCAAACCCAACCGAGGCATTGAACGCCTCCAGCCGGGTATCGGGGTTTTCGGAGAAGCGTCCGCCCCACGCCTTGGGGGTGCCAGCCTGATCTACCATTGATGTGTTCGCCCTCGCGCGCTCGCTTCGCCGGCCATCGGTGCTGGCGGTTTCTGGGTATCAGCTTAACAGCACCGGCCAAAAGGCCGCTAACGCGAGCGTGTTCTATACTTCCTTCTCGAACACGTGTTCTAGGTTTACGGAGGGCAATTGTGATCGAAACCATGATCGCTGGCGGGACACTGGCGCAGCGGGTGCAACGCATCCAGGATGCCTTGCGTCGTGCCGGGTTATCGCCCATCGATATGCGGCGCGCCGGCACATTGGAAACCGATGTCCTGCTGCCGCAGATGCCGATGGATGGTTCGATCTTGCCGCCGGAAATCGAGTTGCTTGAAGGCCCAATTGAGCATCGTCTCATTGTCCGCAAGAACGAGACACAGTTCTCCTGGTTCATCGATGGCAGCCAGAAAACGATGCCCGTGTGGCGCATAGGCGTGGTACCGATCGTGGTCAGCATTGTTGTTGCCGGGGTGCTGGAGCGCGACGATGCCGGCGGATGCACCCTGTTGCCTGGCTCATTGACTGAAACCATCTCGTGGATCGTGCCGCAGCAAACCGGAGATCGCGATATCCGCACGCTGGTTGACGTGCTCGAATCCCTTGGACAGGAAGTCTACGACCCGCTGGATGGACAGGATAACTACCAGCAGCTCGCCGGCATGTACGACCAGGTGTTGCTGTATGCCAACGAAACCGCCGGCAAAACCCGTGAACGCGCCGAGTTGCGGGCAGTGCGGTTCTGGGAAGAATCGGCTGCTCCACAGCGTACGGACCGCTGGCTGGTGGTGGATGGGCAGTTGACGGCCGATCTGCCGAACGCTATCGGCTTCATCAAGGATCCGGGCCGGGCGCACCTTGTCGGCGACGATGCGATGACATTGCTCAGCCTGCCACCCGGACATCGCACCACTGCATTTCGCACTACCAGCCGCGCCAGGGCCCGCACGCACTGGTATCAGCGCATGTGGCCGGCCGAAGGACTGGATGCCCGCCACGCCCTGATCCGGATCGAGGCAAGTGGCGACATGAGCGATCCCGATGAAATCGATGCCATTGCCAGTTGGCTGATGGCCGAACGCGTGCCTCGCCCCACGTCGGACAGCCGGTGGCCAACGCTGCTGTATCCCGTCCATATCCTCGAACGCATCTTGAAGAGACGAATCAACCAAATCACCACCGGCTGGCCGGTGTAGGAGCGGACCCATGCTGATAGAAGACATCACCGCCGAAGCCGACGATTTCTCGGACCTGTTCGACCAGGTTCCAGGCGGTCCCATTTGGGAACTCGATACCTTCAAGAATTTGGTCGATCACACCACCGGCGCAGTGGGCCGGGTGGTAAGCAGCGAAAAGGAACCGGCCGGCAGCCACGAGTTCCACTTCTGGGGCGCCGATGACGCCCTCACGCTGGATATCGGCCATATCGTGGTGGCGTTCAGCGAGGAAGCGGCCGTGATCGGGGTGGTGGATGAACCGCGTCGATTCAGCGATATGCGCAGTTTCCTTGACGATTACTTCGACCGCCGCATGGAACTCGCGCTGCCTGAGGAAGGCCCCACCAATCGGCCCGAAATCCTGGTCTTCAGCGTCAACGTCCTCGCTACCAAGCACCTGCGCAAGGATGTACAGAGCAACCGCCCGGCGATCAATGGGCCGGTATTCTTCGCGACCAGCGATTCGATCGGTTATGCGCTCGGCGTGGCCGGATTTGACGGCCATAAAATCCCTGCGCTGATGCACACCAATGGCAACTTCGTACGCGGCGCCGATGGCAACCCGGAGAAAGACACCAACGGCTACGACAAATTCCAGAAAACACCGCTTTACCTTGACGAAAACTATCTGCTCGGGCCAGAGGCGGGCCATGCCAACTGGACCGGTCAATCCGGCCTGGCCACCAAAACAAGCCACGCGCTGTTCCTGACCAGCAGCATCTTCCAGACACTCGAGCGCGAGGGCACGCGAGTGGCCGCGCTGATGTTCAACGTCAAGGGACCAGACCTGATGTGGCTGGACAAACCAGCCATCGCGCCGGAGGGATTAGAAGAAGCGTACGCGAATGCCAAATGGAAGGGCCTGAACGAGGACCACCTGAACGCCTATGCATCCCTTGACCTGGAACCAAAGCCCTTCTCAAACCTGCGCATCTTTGCGCCGTTTAAGCCCGGCGGCGTTCCCAACAGCCATAGCGATTTGGTGAACCTGAGCGGATTTTCCGATCACAAGCACCTCAACACCAGCCGCAATATGCCTGGTGAAGTGGAACACGTGTACCCGATTCTGTGGTCCCTCAAGCCCTTGTTGCAGATGCCGCATCGCATTTTCGATCGCATGGACCTTGACGACAAGCTGAGCGGTTTCATATACGAGCTCCGCGAGATTGGCATCGAGAGCATCGACCAACTCACTGCCCAGTTCAACAAAATCGAAGCCGAACTCGCCACGCCCGATGAGAATGGACGCACCAGGGACAACTGGCGCGGCCATCACGTTGCCACGATCCGCAAGGCCCGCAATCGCTTCAATGGCCTGGCCGATAAATTCGCCGGCCTTATCGCCAACGGGCAGGTGGATTACGGCAAACAACCCCAGGTGGACCAGGAATTCTCGGACCAGGAACTACGCGTTGTCGATATCAGTGCCTGCAATACCAACGTGCAGGAACTCATCGTCACCAATACCATCAACCGGGTTTGGAAAATGGCCGAGAAATCGAACATGGGCGTGGATAAGCTCATCGTGTTCGTAGACGAACTCAACAAATATGCGCCCGCCGGCGGTGAGGGTGGCTTGCGCGACACACTCGTCGACATCGCGGCACGCGGGCGGCACCTGAACGTGGTGCTACTGGGCGCGCAGCAATTCCGTAGCAAGGTCGATGGGGAAATTCTGGGCAACTGCGGCACCAGTTTTTATGGCCGTATTGGCGATGAGGAAATCATCAATGCCGCCTATCGCAGTATCTCGGAAACGCAGAAACAGGAACTTCTGGGCCTGGCCAAGGGCCGCATGCTCATTCGCCACGCCCACTATCGATCACCACTATTCGGCACATTCCCCTATCCGCCCACCTTGCCTGGCATCTACGGTCAGCGGGTGTTTGGGGGTGAAAATGGTCCGGTTGGCGATCCCGTGGATGGCCTGATGAACCTGCTCAGGCAACACATGGGCGACGGCGCGCCGCACAAGCGTGATGTACAGGCTATCGCCGATGGGCTCGAAGGTGAGCACATCGAACTCGTGCGCCTCAAAATCAACCAGGTACTGGCAAACAGCCAGAATAACCGGACAAATCCCTGGAAAATGATGCAGCGCGAGTTGGCCAATCAACAGGCACAGAGGAACCTCCGATGAGCACCCCCATTCGCATTGCCCATATCACCGATACGCACCTCGGCTATCGCGCGCTGAACAAGATCGATCCAGCAACAGGCCGCAATGCCCGCACTGTGGATTTCGAGCGCGCGTTTGAATGGGC
>DJVD01000264.1:0-17901 GCA_002440805.1 Chloroflexi bacterium UBA6265 | reverse complement strand
CGCACGGGCGGCAGTGCCTACTCGGTGCTGGAACTTGCCCTGCCCACGGTGACCTTCCATGCCGGCTATGAAGACAAGCATGATTACGAGACCTTTGCCGGCCTCAACCTGCATGTGCAGGCAGTACCGCACGGCGCCCTGACAAGCGATAACCCACCGGTGCCTTCGACCGTGGCCGGGCGAATCAACATGATGGTAATCCACGGCATGGTGAAAGGAATCCTCAAGCCGGGCCAGCACGCCGAGCCGGGCGAAGAAGAGCTGGACACCAGCCTGCTTGACAGCGACTTCGATTACATCGCCCTGGGCCACTATCACCTCACCATGCAGCCGCCGGGTATCGGCAATGGCTGGTATGCCGGCAGCACCGAGCGCAACGGCTGGGGCGATTTGCTGGCCACGCCGGGTTACATGTTGGTGACGCTGAACGGCCCGGGTGAAGGCTTCAACAATGATCACATCCCCTACCTTGATGCCCGGCCGATGCTTGACCTGAAACCGGTTTATGCCGACAACAAGCGCGGCCGCGAGATTGCCGACGAAATGATCGAGAGGATCACTGACCTCGGTGTGAGTGAAGAGGTCTTGCAGCAAGCGATGGTGCGCGGTCGCATTCTCAATGCCGAACGCGGCGACAAGCGCGAGGCCGAATCGATCCTGAAGCGGGAGCTGAAGGATGTGGTGTGGAATTTCAGTGTCGCCGCCGATGCGAAGATCTTCGAGGCATCGGGTGAGAAGCCCGAACTGGCGCAGGAATTCCCCGATCTGCGTGAACTGTTTTCTCAATTTGTGGAGAGCCGTAAGGGTTCCGCATTCAATGATCGCTTTGCCAGGGTCTTTGCCGCCCGCGGCGATGCCGCGTTGGTCGAGGCGATTGCTGCAAGTCAAGCCACCACTCCCGAGGAGGATGCAATTTCATGATCCTCTCCCGCGTTCACATCACCAACTACAAGCAGTACGGCGGCAGCCACGATATCGAGATTCCCCAGGTGGGAACGATTGGCGTGATTGGCGCCAATGGCGTCGGCAAAACCACGCTCTTCGAAGCAATTGAGTGGGCACTCTATTCGCCATCTACAATCCGCGCCGCCGAGGTAAAACCGCGTGTGTGGCGTGGCAAGACCGAAGTGCGCGTCACCATTGATGATGTCGCTACGGGCATCCAGTACACCGTCGAGCGCGAGCTTGGCACGGGCTCGGCCAAGGCGCGGATCTATCGCGTTGATGCCAGTGGCGTGGAAGAGAAGATCGTCGATGGCGCATCCCAGGTGACGAGTTACGTGATCAACAACCTCATCGGCCTCGATCACACTGCATTTGTCGCCACGTTTTTCACTCGCCAAAAGGAACTCGGCTTCTTCAACGGCTCGCCCACGACCAGGCGTCGGGATGTCGGTAAGTTGCTGGGCCTGGAGACGATTCGCGATGCCCAGCAAATCATCGCCGAGGATCGCAAGCGCGCCCTTGCCGACGCCCGCAGCTACCGCGTGCTCAGCGAAGAGAGCCTGAAGGATCGCGATTTCCCGGCCGAAATCGCTGCCGCCCAACAATCCATTGCCACGCACAAACAGGTGGTGGAAACTGCAACCTCGGAATCCGGCATCGCCAGCACGGCCGCAACAGCTGCCAGCACCGCACTGAAGGCAATAGAGACGTTGCGCGATCAGGATGTCGCCTTCGGCCAGCAAATTGCCCATCGCCAGCGAGAGCATGACCTGGCAATGCAGCAATCGGCCAATGCGGCGAAGCAACTGGAGCGGTTGGCGCAGGCTGAAGCAGAACGCGATCGCGTGGCGCCGTTGGCCAGTTCGCTGGTGATGTTGCAGGACACCGAGGCCTCACATTCGGCAATGCGACAGTCCGCAATTCGCAAGCGCGAGTTGGAGCAATCCCTCGCCGCGCTCGCTCGTCGCGATGGTGATGCGGTCGCCTCCACGGCGGCGGCAATTTCCGCCGCTCCGGCGCCGGACGGATCGCCGCGCTGGCATATCGATACCCCGGACGATGCCATCGCATGGGCCGGTACGATCCGGATGCAGGATCTCGAGCAGGGCGCGGCCAACCTCGCTACTGCGGTGGACACCGCGGAAAAACTGCAGTCAGAAACGCAGCGCCTTGCCCAATACCACCAGCGCGTCAACGACCTGCTGGCCACCCGTGAATCGCTGACAAAAGATGGCGATCCGTCCACTCGACTTCAACAGGTCGATGAAACGATCTCGCAGCTGCAGGCCAGCACGGCTGCCGCTGACAGCACGAGCAAACGGCTTGCTGCCGACCTGCACAAAAGCGAACGGGTAATCGCCAACCTGCAGGCACAGCGTGAGGGCGAGATTTGCCCCACGTGCCAGCGACCTTTCACTGCGGAGGACACTGCCGAGGTATTGCGGGTATTCCAGAGCCAGGTCGACCAATACAAGCAGCAACTTCAGGCGGTACAACAGCAGATCGCCGCTAATGGCGACAGCATTCGCGCCCGCCAGGCCGAACGTCAACCGCTGGCGGATGCGGTAATGCAACTCACCGAAACAAATGCGTCTATCCAGAATGGCAAGCGGTTTGTCGATGAGCAACAGGCGAAGGTCGACGATCTTTCAACGCGACTCAATCAGGTTCTGGGCGTGCTGGGTCAAACCGAGGCGCCGACCACACACGATCGCGATGTCGCCCAGCGCAACGTGATCGCATGGCGGAAGGTGGTGGATGCGGCCACGATCGTTACCCAAATGCAACAGGTTCGCACCAGGATCGTTGCCGAGCGCGAGCCCCTCAATTCTGAATTGGCATCGCTTGCCGACGTTGCCTATGACCAGGCAGAACACACCCGCATTGCCGAACAGTTGCAGCAGGCCCGACAGGCGCAGGCGACCATCGATCGCATCACGGTAGAACTGGCGCAGCGCGAAGGCATTGTGCAGCAACAAGCGGCCGCTGACGAAACCGTGGCTGCGGCGATCGCCGATCTCGCCCGATTGCAAGCCGAGCGGCAATCGCTGGGATTCGATGTGGCCCTGTTCCAATCTGCCCAGGCCGACCTGCAGGCGGCGCAGCAACGCGAACGCGAGGCTGTGGAGCAGCGTCACAGCGCCGAAGTAGCATTGCGCGATGCCGAACATGCGCTGAAAACAATCACCGCCGAGCAGGATCGAATTGGTCGACTGGTGCTGGAGGCAGAAGCGAAGCAGCGCGAGGCCGACGATCTTGACCTGATGTACAAGGAATTCACCGAGTTCGAGCGCTACGCTGCCGCCTGGTATGCGCCGCGCCTTGGCGAGATTACCAGCGATCTCGTTTCCCAGGTCACCGATGGCAAATATGATCGGGTGGAATTCGATAACAACTTCTCCATCCAGGTGTTTGATGGCACCGACGAGAAATTCCCCTACGAGACCTTCTCCGGCGGCGAACGCGATGCGATTGCCCTCTGCGCCCGAATTGCCCTCAGCCGGGTGATTGGCGGGGCGAGTTCGACCCCACCAGGGTTCCTGGTACTGGACGAGGTATTTGGTTCGCTCGACCTGGCGCGACGTCAGCGGCTACTGGAAATGCTGGGGGCGATCACCGGTGCCGACGACCACTTCAGCCAGGTGTTCCTCATCAGCCATGTCGATGATGTGCGCTACTCACCGGTGCTGGATGACATTTGGCAAGTGGTGCAAACCGATGCCGGCACCAGCGAACTGCACATGCTGGGTGTAGGGGTAGACATCGGCGAATTGTAGATTCCGGTTNNCGCTGTGCGAATTTCCTGGTGAGTGACCGCCTGTGACGAGTACCAATACCGTTCCAATTGAACCGGCAACCATTCGCTCCGGGCCGCGCAAGGCCACCGCGTGGGACGCCGTGAGGGAGCATGTGCCATTTGCCCTTCTGGTGTGGTGGGCACATTTCCTTGTCACACAAACGGTGGCCTTCATTTCGTACCGGTATGGTGAAGTTCGATCGGTGGCACTTGATGCCAGCCGCACGTTTTTCGAACCAAGTGCCGGTGAAAACTCCAGTGCCTATCAGATGGTGCGCCCGCCGCTGGATGGCTGGCAACACTGGATCGTGGAGCCCTTCCGCAATTGGGATGGCACCTGGTACAGCCTGATTGCCGAACAGGGTTACCAGGATCGATTTCCCGCCACAGCGGCGTTCTTCCCGCTCTACCCGTGGCTCATGGATTGGGGCAGCACCGTTACCGGCCTGCCAGTGGAGACCGTCGGCTGGATCATCTCACGATTGGCGTTCCTGGGCGCGCTGATCATGGTGAGCGCCCTTGTCGCCGGCGATTTCGATCTCCCCATCGCACGGTGGACAATTGTCGCCATCGCTGTCTTCCCGACGTCGTTCTTCTTCGGCGCTGTCTATACGGAATCCCTTTTCCTCTTTCTCGCTGCCACCACCTTGTGGGCGGCCCGCAAGAATGATTGGCTGCTGGCGGTCATCGCCTGTTTCCTGGCCGTGCTCACGCGCTCGGCCGGGATTATGCTTGGCATCCCGCTGGCAGTGCTCTTCATCCAGCAACACGGTCGCGACCTGAAAGCCTGGTTCCCGAAAGTCCTGCTTGGCGTGATTCCGCCACTGGGGCTGATCGTGTTCGGGCTGCACCTGCGCGCCAGCGATCTCGGCTTTTTCGACTGGCAAAACCAGCAGTGGCAATGGAACCGGTTTACAGCCACTCCCATCCGCACGTTCAGCTGCGTGCTTCAAGGTTGCGAGGCAGAGGTGCGGAGCCCCAATGGCGGCACGTACGACGCCGTGGTGCATCCGGTGAGCTTCGAGTGGATCCAGTTGGCCATTGATCATCGGTTGAGTTGGAGCTATCTCACCAGCTCGGAATTCCGCTACCTCGTTGGCCAGAGCCAGGTCACCGATGTGCTGGTGACGCTGGTAGCCCTTGTCCTCATCGCGATAGGACTGAAGAAACTGCCGCTGTACTACAGCGCGTGGACGATCGTGCCGATGGTGATCCCACTACTGGCCCCAAGCTCGGTGTTCCCGCTGATGAGCATGCCGCGCTTCGTGCTGCCCCTGGTGCCATTGTTCGTGATGGCCGTGATCCTGATTTATCCACGCAAGAAGCTGGCGCTCTCTCTAGCCGCCATTTCTGCCATCTTCCTTATGCTCTACACCTCACAATTCGCGTTGTGGTACTGGGTCGCATAAGTCCCTTCCCCAACGGATGGAACCGGCCTACAATGCTTGTCTGAATGGCATCCGCAATCTTGACTGGACATCATCGTGACCGTTTCTGTTTCCGTGCGCACTGGCGGCGACCTGCTGGTGGATTCACTCACGCAACACGGCGTTGATACGCTCTTTGCGCTGCCCGGTGTGCAACTGGACGGCGCATTCGCCGCACTCCACCGGGCACAGGATCGTATCCGCGTCATCCATCCCCGGCATGAACAAACCACCGCATACATGGCCGATGGGTATGCCCGCGTCTCCGGCAAAATGGGCGTCTGCATGGTGGTACCCGGTCCGGGAGTTCTCAACGCTTCCGCCGCCATCAGCACCGCCTACGCCAACGCCAGCCCGGTGCTGGTTTTGGCCGGCCAACTCAATCGGGATACCATCGATGCCGGTTTAGGCAATCTCCACGAGATCCGCGACCAACTGGGGATGATGCGGCATATCACGAAATACGCGGAGCGGGCTGCGCATCCGCAGGACATTGCGGGCGCCATCAGCAACGCTGTCCACGAGATGTGGAACGGCTACGTACGACCGGTGCTGGTGGAGGTGCCGTGGGATACCTTGCATGAACCCACCACTGCCGAAGCGCAACCGCCCCTCCCGCAACGACTGACGCCGGCACCAGACCCCGAACAGATTGAGGCGGCAGCCAGGCTTTTGCGCCAGGCAAAACGTCCGCTGATTATCACCGGCGCGGCCATCAACAACGAAAACGCGTTTGCCGAACTGCAGGAGTTGGCTGAACGGCTGCAGGCACCCGTGATGGGGATTCACAATGGCAAGGGTGCCCTTGGCGACCATCACTACCTCTCTCATTCGGCGTTGGGGGGTCGGTACCTGATGGAATCGGCCGATGTCATTCTGCTGGTCGGCACGCGGCTAAGTGCCAGCAACCAGTTTCCCTGGAGCATTGAACCGGAGCGCACCTACATCCAGGTTGATCCTGAAGCAAGCCAGATTGGACACAACGTGCCCGTGGCGGCCGGGATTGTGGGCGATGCGCGGCAGGCGCTGGCCGGCTTACTCCACGCCTTGCCAGAGCAACGCGAGTCTCGCGAGGAGGAAATGCTGGAGGTGAAACGACTGGCTGATGCGGCGCTGGACGCTATTCAGCCGCAAGGGAGTTGGGCCCGTGCGATCCGCAACGCAATTCCAGACGATGGCATTGTCGTGAACGATATGACACAGATCAGTTACTGGGGCAACCTCGGCTGGCCGACATACGCTCCCCGCACATTCCTGACAACCGGCTACCAGGGCACATTGGGCTGGGCGTACCCCACGTCACTGGGTGCAAAGGTGGCGGCCGGGGACCGGGTGGTAGTGAGCATCAGCGGTGATGGCGGGTTCGGTTATTGCCTCAATGAGTTGGCGACACAGGCCCAACACGGGATTGCGGCCATCAGCATTGTTTTTGACGACAACGGATTCGGAAACGTCCGCCGAATGCAGCAGGAATTATACGGGGGCGCCGAAATTGCCAGCCACCTGCGCAACCCGGATTACGTGCAGTTGGCGGAATCGTTCGGCATTTCAGGCAGGCGGGCGGAGACCCCGCAAGCACTGGCCCGGCAGATTGAAGAATCGATTAAGGCGAACGAACCGACATTGATTGAGGTACCGACCGAGCCGATGCCAAACACGTGGTCCAATCTGCGCATTCGTTAGCCACTGGCATTCCCAACGCCCATCCCCGCGCCTACAATGCCGAGAGCAATCCGACAATCAAGCTGTATATACAGGAGCTGACCTGGTGAACGCAGAGCAAATCGAAACCGAAAAACAGACGCTTACGGGTGGCCAGGCATTGGTTCAGAGCCTGTTGGCGCAAGGTGTTCACACCATTTTCGCGCTGCCGGGTGTGCAACTCGACGGGGCCTTCGACGCACTGTACGACGAGCAAAAGGCCGGCAACCTCCGCATCATTCACACTCGCCACGAACAAGGCGCGGCCTACATGGCCGATGGCTATGCCCGTGTTACGGGCGAGATGGGTGTCTGCATGGTGGTGCCCGGTCCGGGCCTGCTGAATGCATCGGCCGCCCTCTCCACAGCCTATGCCTGCAACCAGCCCGTGCTGTGTGTCACTGGCCAGATTCAGAGCGATCGCATCGAAAAGGGATATGGTCAGCTCCATGAAATCCCGAACCAGCTCGGCATGGTGCGCAGCGTCACCAAATCTGCCGAACGCGCACTCACCCCGGAGCAGATTCCGGGCACGCTCGATCGCGCCATTTCCACCATGTGGCAAGGCCGAATCCGCCCCGTTGAGATTGAGATACCGCCGGATACGCTCTTCGCCACCGGCGAGGTAGAGATGCTCGGCACCGCCCAGGGACGAGTCCGCGGCGATGTCGATCCCGATGCAATCGAGTCAGCGGCGAAGCTGCTCGGCAACGCTGCTGCCCCGGTGATCTATATCGGCGGAGGCGTGCATGGTTCCGAAGCGTGGGAGGAACTGCGCGAACTGGCGGAACTGCTGCAGGCACCGGTGATCGCCTCTCAAAACGGCAAGGGTGCCCTCAGCGACCGTCACTACCTCAGCCAGAGTCAGTACGCCGGGAAGGCGCTGCTCGCCGAAGCCGATGTGGTGTTCGCTGTGGGTACACGCTTCTCCGAGGCAACGTCGTTCGCGTGGGGAATAAAACCCGGCAAAACCTTCATCCAGCTCGATATCGATGCCGATATGGTCGGCAAAACGTACCCGGCCACGGTGGGCATTGTTGGTGATGCCAAGGTTGGCCTGGCTGCATTGATCGATGCAATACCCGCATACAATCGCCATCGCCCCTCGCGCGAGGAAGAGATGTTGGCACGCAAGGCCGAAGCGGATGCGATTGCGGCCAGTGTTATCCCGCAGGCGCACTATGCCGGCGTGATTCGCCAGGCACTGCCCGACGATGGCATCTTTGTGGGCGAAATGACCCAGATCGCCTACTACAGCAACATGGCGCTACCGGTGTACCAGCCTCGCACCTACCTCACCCCCGGCTACCAGGGTACCCTCGGTTGGGGATTCCCCACTTCGTTGGGCGTAAAAATCGGCGCGCCGGACAAGGTGGTGATGAGCATTAACGGCGATGGTGGTTTCGGCTTCTGCCTGAACGAGCTTGCCACGCAGGCGCAGCACAATATTGCCAGCATCACCCTGGTCTTCAACGATGGCGCCTTTGGCAACGTTCGCCGTATTCAACAGGAGCAGTTCTCCGGCCGCACGATCGCCAGCGACTTGCGCAATCCGAACTACGTGCAACTTGCCGAGGCGTTTGGCGTCACTGGCCGCAGCACCGATTCGCCGGCTGGCCTGGCCACGCATCTGGACGAAGCAATCAAGGCCAACGAACCAACCCTGATCGAGATCAAGGTTGAAGCAATGCCACATCCATGGCGGGCTTTGGGCTTGCGCTAACGTCGCGTTTGTGCTGCCAATCCAAACTCGGGTAATCCCCCGGGTTTGCGCAGTTGGCGCGAATCGGTATACTCGGAATCAGCCTGCGAGTTCGTCAACGACGAACGTCATTGCGTTAGTGGGCCCAGTGCACGATTTCCCTCATGCCTGAGCTGGGCAAGGAGTCTGCCAGATGACATACGTCATTGCACAACCGTGTATCGGTACAAAAGACGCCAGTTGCGTCGAAGTTTGCCCTGTCGATTGCATCCACTCGGATGACGACAGCGAGATTTATCACATCAACCCGGCCGAATGCATCGATTGCGGTGTATGCGCCGAGGTATGCCCGGTAGAGGCGATCTTCTTCGAAGATGACCTCCCGGAGCAGTGGTCCGCGTTCAAGTTACGCAACGCCGCCTACTTCGAGTAAATCGCATCGGCCCGGATCACATGATCCGGGCCGATGTGTTTTTCTATGGCGTAGCTTCGGGCGTAGCCGCGTTCGGCAGCACCGGCAAGGTGTAGGTAAAGCTCCACACGGCATCGCCATTGATCAGGTACAACGTGCCGGTCTCCTCATCCACCACGATATCTTGCAGGTTCTCGAACGGGGCCTGAACGTCGGCATCGCCAGTATCGAAATCGACCGGCAGCTCCAGCACCACCACATTCTCACCCTGGCGATCGGAGGCAATGACGCGGCCATTGCCATCCTTATCCTCCACGGCGATGTACAGGTACCCGGTGGCGGCACCGCTGATAATGGCCTTTGGCACATCGTTATCCAGGTCAAAGCCCGGCAAATCGAAACGATCCATCTCGAGGCCACTGCGATAGGTAATCACCTGGCCATCTTCCAGCAACACATAGATGTTGCCATCGATCGTCATATCGATTGCGATGTTGAGATTGATGCGATCGCCCACGGACACCCAATCGGCCGGGGCCACAGCCTGCACATTGGCATCGGTAGAAAACACATAGATGTTGCGATAGCCCGGCACCAGCAAGTACATGTTTTGGTTGAATGCGGCAATCGCGCCCGGCGGCCACGGTCCGCCGTTGTTGATCTCTTCCATCGTCATCGCCTGCCAGATGGCGCCATCGGTGCTGCTGGCAAAAAATAGGGCGCGCCCATCGGTCACCACGAGGAAGTTGCCATCGTAGGCCACACCGAAAATCGATCCGACACGAATGCCTTCGATTTCGCGGCCCGCCTCCAGCATCATCTGCATCTGGGCAGAATCGGGATCGAGCCGGTAAAGGTTTCCATTGGCGAGGAAGATGCCGCCCGTGGTCATAAACGCCGAGGTTCCCTCGCCACTGAGCTCCTCGGGCAGGCTACCGATGCGTCGCACACTGCCGACGCGGTAGACATTGTTCACGTCGTCACGCTCTTGCGTGATCACGGCGGCGCGCTGGGAAACCAGGTCACCAGGCGCACCGAGTTCGCGGGCGCGATCGAGATCGCGTTCAGCAGCATCGAGTTCGCTGCGAATGACGGCCGGGTCATCGGTTCCGTCCACTACCGCAAGGCGTTGGTCCACCTGGGCCAATACCGGCACATACACGCTTTCGTCCGGCATGAAGACCTCGCGCTGGTTCCACACCAGCATGCCAAGCAGGAATACCGCCAGTAACGCGATGCCGATGAATGCCGGGCTGGAAAGGAATGGTGCTCGTGGCACGCCAGATTTCCAGCTAAAGCCGCCAGCCGCCGACGAGACCTTGCGGTGACGTCGCACGCCATGCGCGCCCGGCGCACCAAACTGCGCCTCGATGCGGCGAGGCTGCCATGTGGCACGGCCATCGGTCGGGCGTCCCTCGGTAATCCGGATAATGCGTTCCTGGAATGAAATCCGCGGCTTCGGGATCTCGCTCTCAACTGCCTCGATTGTGGTCTCTTCGTCGTTTGCGTCAACAGGTTGCGATTTGCGAATGGCGGGCATTGTCGGTCGCGCTGGCACAATCGATCGCACCGCAGCGCGGGTGTGGCGCATTTGTTCGCGAGCACTTCGGGCAACATCGGCGAGGGTTTCGATCTCCGAAGCGGTCGGGTTGGGCGGGAAAGAGATTACGGCAACGGCGGCAAACGGCTCGCCAGCATCAACGGCGGCCGCACGGATCGTATCGAGTATCTGATCGGGATCCTGTCCATGAAACCGGCGCATATTCATGCCTGTTGGCATGAGATCGAATCCAATGCGGGCGAGCACGGCGGCAGTGGCATCGTTGCAGATCACGATCGCATCGCCCGGCAATAATTCGGTTTGCACCAGCAATGGCGCGGTCCAGCTATCGAATCCCAGTGGTTCCGGCACCGGGGCAGGATCGGGCAAGGGTGCCCAGTGTGGCAGGCGCGAATCGAGCTCGGGCACGCTGTACACCAGCTGATCCTGCACCAACACCACCTGGCCCGGTGGCACATGGGCAATTGTTGCCGTGTGATCTTCGAACACGATTGCCGAAGCGCCGATATGCCGGGCGGTATCACCACTGAGGCGCGCATCGTCGAACACAATGCTATTGGCGATGGCAAATGCCCGTGAGAGGGCAGCGTCGGCCGGCTGACGCGGGTGCAAACGGAGTTCGTGCAGCAACACCTCGCGAACCTGGCGAGCAAGCTCGCGCGAGCGGCCATCACCGTTCAGCGGCTCGGTAAATACCGCGTACCCACGCCGATGCGCAGAAGGTGAGCCGACGATATCGACCACGATCCACTCGCGCACGTCTGTTGGAGTGCCTCCACTTATGGCGGCAGCTACGGCTGTCGGTTGAGGTAGCGTCATCCCCGGCCAGGCTCCGATCGAGGTACGCCCAAGTGAACGTACATGCAAGGGGAGTATATCGCGCCCACAGCAAACCGGCCCGAGGCAAATGCCCCGGGCCGGTCGAACCTGACAAAACTAGAGAGATTCCTGGTATTCCGGCTCGGCGTCGTATGTGTAGGCTGCGGGTCGCGGTTGCTGGCGGGCAGGTTCCTGCGCCCGGGGAGCAGCAGCTTGCTGGTCCTCTGCTACATCGGAGAACCGGCGACCGCCTCGTGCTTCCCGCACCAACGTGCGGGCGCGATTGGCAATGCGTTCACCAGCCGCACCGAGGCCATCGGCAAGATGAATAGCGTGCTCCAGTACCTCTACCGAATCGCGACGGGCACCTTCGGCCAGTAGCCGGCCGCCAACATTGGTCAGCATCATGGCTTCGCCATACTCATCGCCCACTTCGCGGGCAAGGCGCAAGGCACGCTCATAGGTGTCCATATAGCCGGGGTGGTTGGCAGTATCCTGCGCCACTGCGAGGTGTTGCAGTGCCTGATTCAGCAGGATCGGCTGGTCAATACCTTCGGCGATATCCACCGCCTGCTCCAGCGCGATCAGGGCGGCGTTGTTATCACCCTGACGCTGCGCCAGCCGTGCGAGGCGACCATAGAGTCGCACCGCAGCTGCGCGCTGGCCACTCTCGGCGGCAATGTTCAGGGCCTGGCTATACAGCGCCATCGCATCCTTCACCTGGCCAACATCCATGGCCATGGTGCCGAGCTGCGACATCATGTTCACTTCCTCATCCTTGCGGCCGAGCTCACGATAGAGATCGAGCGCGCGGTGATAGAAGTTCACGGCCTCGCGCACATTACGGTCGGCCAGGGCGATTTGGCCAAGGAGGCTGTACATGCCGGCCTGCAGGTCGACATCGTCCACCTTCTTTGCGGCTTCAATTGCCTGGTTGATGGAACGCAGGGCATCGTCGCGCTGATCGTATTTCCACAACGCTTCTCCGATGCTGCCCAGCCACTGGGCCTCGTGAGCGAGATCGTGTGTATCGCGGGCGATTTCCAGCGCCTGCATAAGGTTATTCAGTGCATCCACCGGGTGGTTCATTGCGCTCAGGGTGACACCCAGGCCACCATAGGCGCGCTGGGCTACACGCAGGTCCTTTGCTTCTTCGGCGAGCGAGATTGCGCGCTCGAATACATCGCGGGCATCATCCAGCCGACCAAGTGTGAGCAACGTGGAGCCATAGTGCACGGCATCCGCTGCGGCGGCCGGCATATTGCCGAGTCGTTCTTCCACCGAGATGAGGTCGCGCTGACGATTGACGGCGTTATCGAACCGGCCAATACGCTGTTCCACATCGCTGAGCATGGCGAGGCAAGCGTTCTCCAATTCGAGATCCTGCATTTCGCGGGCGACTTCAAGGCCATCTTCCAGGTGGGAGATCACGTCCTCATAGCGATTGAGGGCCATCAGCGTGCTGGCATGGCGACCGATGAGCTGGGTAAGCACAAGGTCATCGCGCAGGTCGGTGGAGAGGCGGAGCAGGTCCTCTTCCAGCGTGGCGCGGGTTTCGAGATCGAGGGAATCGCCGTTGATATCGAGGCGGCGAATGATCGCATCGGCCAATCCCCGGCGATAGTTGAGCCGGCGGGCGGATTCCTCCGCACGGGCATAGAGGGCCAGTGCGCTTTCGGCATCGCCATCACGAAGGATGACATCGCCCAGCAGGATCGCGCTTTCAACTTCGTCGCGCTCATCATTGCTGGCCGGACCGAGATCGAGCTGTTGCTGGAAAAGGGCACGCGCTTTCTCGGTATCACCAGCACTGAGCTCGCGATGACCAAGGCGACCAAGTGCCTTGCGTCCGCCCTGCACATAGCCGCTGCGCTGCGCCGCCTTATAGGCATCGCGCAACAGCTTTTCGCGTTCGCGGGCCGGATCTTCGGCGGGAAGCAGCGCATCCAGCTTGAGGGCGGCATCTACCGTCTGGCGATCGAATCCCTTGGCATGGGCAGCGGCATGGGTCAGCCGCGCCAGCACCTGGGCAAACTCGCGATCGGAATCGATTCGCTCGTCGATGATCTCGCCCAGGATAGCGAAGTCATCGTCGGAGAGCGCATCGAGCACCGCGGGATGGCGTACTTCGCTAATGGCGCCGTTGATCGAGCGCTTGCGCCCAACCACTTCGCGGGAAATCTGCACCAGAACGCCGTTGCCACCCTTGCGTCCTTTATTAGCCAGCTTTTCTATCCAGCTACTCACCGCGTTGCTCCTTGATTTGGCGGCGCCGGACAGGTGATTTCGCAGCGCGCCGCCCCATCATGCCTTCCCGCCAATCGCTCAGTTATTGGTTGGTGGATGCACCAGCCATGCACCCGTGTATGTATCTATCATGCCACATCTGTACATAGTGAACGTACACCCTGTACATGCATGGCTGGAGTGTACCACGCTGCCTTGGCGCTGCGCAGATGTGCCAAATTGTCAGGTACCACAGAACGGCCGATGGGAAAATCGCATGGTGCGAATCTGCTAAAGTTAGGAAAATCGCTTCCTGCGGAGATACCCCCATATGCCAACAGCAGTGTCTTTCCATACCCGGCTGCGCGCCCGCGAGCGTGAGGCCGATTCGTTACTCTGTGTCGGGCTCGACCCGGTGGTGGAGAACTTGCCTCCCGGCTTCGCCGCTACTGCCGATGGCGTGGCCGAATTCTGCATCGAGATCGTACGAGCCACAAGCGATGTTGCATCCAGCTTCAAACCCAACCTGCCGTTCTACCTCAGCCTTGGTGACGATGGCCTTGGGGCTTTGCGCAAGGTTCGCGAGGCGATTCCCGCCGATATCCCGATGGTGCTGGATTGTAAGGTCAACGACCTTGGCGATACCGCCAAGGCATGGGCACGCCTGGCATTCGATTACCTCGAGGCCGATGCGATCGTTACCGCTCCTTATATGGGAGAAGATGCACTGGTGCCCTACTTCGAACGCGAGGGCAAGGGCGTGATCGTGCTGGTAAAAACCAGTAACCCCGGCAGTGATGACCTGCAAAACCTGCAATTGGCGAATGGCACCCCGCTGTACCTGCATGTGGCCGACCGCTGCAAGACCTGGCAGCAGACCTACCCCGNNCCCCGCCGATATCGGCATGGTGGTTGGCGCCACGTATCCCGATCAACTGGCCGCGGTGCGGGAACATTGCCCCGATCAGGTGGTGCTGTTGCCCGGCCTCGGTGCGCAGGGTGGCGATGTGGCCGCCTCGGTTCGCGCCGGTATCGATGCGCAGGGAGGCTCGCTGCTCTGCTCGGCCTCACGATCGATTATGTTTGCCAGTAACGGTACTGACTTTGCCGAAGCTGCGCATACCGAAGCGAAGCGCCTGCGCGATGAAATCAATCTTTATCGGAACCAGGCGGTTCGGTCCTGAAAATCCGCTGCAGCGCCAGCCGACGTATATCCAGGCAATGTAGCCGCACGTTCCGATCTATATATCGTGTATCACCACAGGAATTGTTCATGCTTTCCACTGCAACCCGGGCCCTTCTCAGCGTGCTGCTGGCCGCCATCATCGCGACTCCGTTCGCTACGATGAGTTCAACGCCACGCGTGGCTGCGGCCGCGTCGGCGATCTCCGCTGCCGAATTGGGCATTCCCGAATCAAACATGCCTCCCAAACTGGGCGCAAGTGAGATCGAGGCCTGGGTGCCGGAAACCGGCCATTCGGTAACCGGGTACATGCTGGATTACTGGCGCGCCAATGGCGCAGATTCCGTGTATGGCAATCCCATTTCCCAGCCCTATGGCGCCTCCAACCAGCTCTACAGCCAGGCATTCGAGCGAGGTGTGTTCCAGTATTCCGAAGTGTGGCTCTATTCCGATGACGCCGCCGTGCGCCTGGCGCCAATCGTGAAAGAGGATAACGCCCGGGCGCGAAGCGAGCGTCGCTCGGATGGGCGTCGCCACGGCGCTGACCGTCGCAGCAGTCACATCCCGGCCGCAATCAACGAGGTGCGCGCCAATGAGGTGTACAACGAGGGTGGGCGCATTAGCTCATTTACCGGCTATAGCATCTCGGGCGCCTATGCCAACTGGTATGACAATCATGAAGGCTGGTTCTACATGGGCCCGCCGATCAGCGAACCCATGCGCATTCGCGGGGTCGAGGGCCAGATTTTTGAGAACGGCATCCTGCTGAACCAGGAAGGCGTGATCACCGTCGCCCCGCTGCCGCGTGAGCATCCCGAGCGATACGGTATCGATACCACCCCTGTTGCCCAGGGCACCATGCCGGTTTACTCCGAGGGCATGTTCTACACCGCCTATAACCCTTTTGGCGTCGATCCCACTACGATCACTGGTCCCAAGCGGATCGAGGTGGATCGGGACACGCAAACAATGCGGGCCTACCAGGGAGACGTACTGGTATTGGAATCGCTGATCAGCACGGGGCTTAGCCCCAACCTCACCGAAATCGGGTTCTTCCATGTACGGATTAAGTACGCGAGCCAGTCGATGGAAGGATTCACCAACGCTTCCGGCGAGGTGGTTGCCGTGGGCGCCGATGCTGAACAACCCGAGGATGGGGGCGAGCAATACAGCGTCGAGGATGTGCCCCATGTGATGTACATCAACTATGAAGCCGAAGCGCTGCATGGCGCCTACTGGCACAATAATTTCGGCCAACCCATGAGCCATGGCTGCATTAACCAGCCGTTGGATGTGGCGGCATTCATGTTTGAATTCGCTCCCCTGGGGACACCGGTGACGGTAACCGGCGAGCCGCGTCCTGAAGATGAGAAGAAGGACGAGGAAGCCCTGGTGCCTGGCACCCTGGCCCCGAGATAACCGCCGCATACCCGTCATTGAGATTTGGCTGGGTTACTGTAGAATAGGCGGAACCAGTAACGGACAGACCGTTTCTGCGTTCCGCGCTTTACACCGGATCATCATTGAGCACGAACCCTGTTTCGCACCCGGCACATACCCTGCAGGTGGTGGCCTTCGCTAACCAAAAAGGTGGCGTCGGCAAAACAACCAGCGCAGTCAACACCGCTGTGGTGCTGGCAGATCGCGGTGTGCGCACCCTGCTGCTCGATCTCGATCCACAAGGCAATACCACTTCCAGCCTCGGCATCGAGAAATCCGGACTGGATGGCACCATGTACGACCTGCTGGTGCAATCGCTCGATATCGATGACGTGATCCTGCACGACGTCCGCCCGGGGCTGGACGTTATCGCCACCACCTCGGATCTGGCCGGTGCCGAAATCGAGTTGGTTAACGAGCCAAACCGCGAACGTCGCCTGGCCCAGGCCCTGCATGCCGTGCGGCACAATTACGACATCGCGATCATCGATTGCCCGCCCTCTCTGGGCCTGCTCACCCTCAACGGGCTGACGGCTGCCCATTCCGTCGTTATTCCCATCCAATGCGAATTCCTCGCGCTGGAAGGTGTGACCCAACTTATCCACACTATCGATCTCACCAAACAGCACCTCAACCCGCAACTCGACCTGTTGGGTGTGCTGATGACGATGTACGATGCGCGCACCAATCTTTCTGCCCATGTGGTGGCCGAGGTGCGCAAATATTTCCCCGATCATCTTTTTGAGGCGATTGTGCCTCGCAGCGTGCGATTGGCCGAAGCCCCGAGCTATGGCCAGTCCATTAACGAATACGATCCGTCGAGTCGCGGCGGAGAAGCGTACGCCCGTTTTGCCGACGAACTGGCAGCCCGTATCGGGCTACCAAACACCCCCACCCAGCAAGGAGAATTACCTGTATGACCCCCTCTTCGATGCGCGACGACAAATTTGCCGGCCTTGGCCTCACCTTTGACGACGTGTTGCTCATCCCGGCGCAATCCGATATCGTCCCGTCCGAGGTCAGCCTGCGCACCACGCTGGCGCGCGATATCATCCTCAACATCCCCATCCTCTCGGCCGCCATGGATACGGTCACCGAAGGCCGCCTGGCCATCGCCATCGCGCGTGAGGGTGGCATTGGCATCATTCATCGCAATCTCAGCATCGAAGAGCAGGCCGCCGAGGTCGACAAGGTGAAACGCTCGGAAAGCGGCATGATCGTGGAGCCGATTACCCTCGGCCCAGAGGACCATATTGCCGATGCCCTGGAGCTCATGACCCGGTTCCGTATTAGCGGCGTGCCGATCACCGATCCGCAAGGCAAGCTCGTGGGTATCCTCACCAATCGCGATCTCCGCTTCGTGGAGAACCCCGATCAACTGATCTCCCAGAAAATGACCAAAGACAACCTGATTACCGCACCGGTCGGCACCACGCTGGAGGAAGCCGAACGCATCTTCCATCACAACCGTGTCGAGAAACTGCCGGTGGTGGATGAAGACGGGTACCTCAAGGGATTGATCACGATCAAGGACATTGAGAAAAAGATCAAGTACCCGTTGGCCACCAAGGATAGCCAGGGCCGGTTGCGGGTGGGTGCAGCCGTCGGGGTTGGCCCCGGTGGTGAAGAGCGTGCCGATGCCCTGATTGAGCGCGGTGTAGATGTGATCGTGGTCGATACCGCCCACG
>DJVD01000238.1 GCA_002440805.1 Chloroflexi bacterium UBA6265 | reverse complement strand
CGCTGGAAGTCCTCGAAGAATGACGCGCCATCTTCCGGTCGCTGGATGCGTGGTTTGCGAAGGAACACCCCGGCGCCGCCGAGCGTGAGATCGGGCCAGCTGAGGATCACCACCCGGGCAAGCTCGGAAAAGGCCAGCATGGCAATGGCAAAGTAGGGCCCGCGCAATCGCAGTGTCGGGATGCCAACGAGCACCGCCACTACCATGCTCACCACGCCGGCCGCCAGGATGGCGATGGTCCAGTGGGCCTTGTCGTAATGAATAAGCAGGGCCGCAGTGTAGGAACCAATACCGAAGAATCCGGCAGTGGCAAACGAGGTATAGCCGGCGAAGCCGGACAGCCAGTTCCAACTGGAGGAAAGCGCGATCACCATCAGCACCGTGAGGGTAAGGGTGACGGTATACGCCTTCGCGTTTATTGGCAGGTAGAGCAACAGCCCAATGATCACAATGAAGACCGGCAGGTACATCCAGCCGAGGCGCTTTTCCCAGGCCGGTGGCTCGTAGGCGCTGCGCATATCATCCATAAGCTGCGGATTGTCTGCCATCTCAGTCCTCGGCCTTTCCAAAGAACCCGGCCGGTCGCACGACAAGCACCAGCAGCAGGATCAGGTAGGCCACGCCTTCGGACAGTTGGGTTGAGGTGAAATAGGCGGTAACGGTTTCGCCGACGCCGAGGACAATCGCCCCGAGCAACGCACCGACATATGATCCCAGTCCGCCGAGCACGATGATGGCAAACCCCTTACCGATAAACATGCGACCCATTTCGGGACTAATGGTGAAAATGATCGAGATAAGCGCACCGGCAACGGCCGCCATGGCCGAACCGAGGCCAAATGTGACATAGCGCACCTTGCGGATATCGATCCCGCAGAGCTGGGCCACCTGGGGATGCTCGGAGGTAGCGCGAATCGCCTTGCCAAACGTGGAGCGATTGAGGAAGAGCCACATGCCCCCGGTAACCAGGAGCGAGATGAGAAAGGCCACCGCGCGACCTTTCGAGATCGCCACTTCGCCGAGATGCCACGATCCACTGAGTGCGGTGTAGTTGACCGATCGATAGTTTGACGTCCACAGGTTTAGAGCCACGCCCATCATCAGGGTAGATAAACCAAAGGTAAGCAACAGGGAGTTGATGATGGGTTGTCCCACCACGCGCTCGACCAGGGCGAACTGCAACAGAAATCCAAAGATGCCCACGACGGCGGCAGTGAGGGGAATGGAAAGCAAGGGATTAACACCGGCCTCTGTGAAGAGGAAGAAGGTGATGTATGCACCCAGCATCATGAGTTCGCCATGGCCGAGGTTGATGATTTTCATCACCCCAAAGATCAGGTTAAGCCCGGTGGCGAACAAGGCATATACCCCGCCAAGCAGGATACCGCTGACCACAATTTGCAGGAAATCCATGGCGTTGCTTTCGGTTTGGTCGAACCGGGGTTACCCTCGAAAGACGAGCCCGGCCGCAATCGGCCGAGCTCGCATGAGTTTTGCTAGCGCTCGTCCCACGGTGGGGTCGGCAGCATGATTTCCCCTGTCGCGATATCGGTTGGCGCCACGATCACCTTTTCACCGTCCTGCCACTGCACGGTTAGCGGAATGTGGCCCACCTGCTTGCCGGTCTCATCAACCTTGTAGCCGCCGGGGAGGATGTTCTCTATTTCAAGGCTGAACAACTCTTCGGCCAACGCTTCCAGGTCGATTTCACCGACATTGGTTAGCGCCTGTTCCAGGATCTGGCATCCGGCGTAGCCGGTGGCGGCATGGTAATCCGGCTCGCGATCGAACATCTCCACATAGGCATCGAAGAATTCCTTGTTGCCAGGTGTTTCAACCTCCGGCTCCCACATGGATGGGCCGAGTACATAATCGGCATCAGCACCGAGGGTCTCAACGAAGTCCGGCTGGGCTGCGCCCACGGAGTAGGTGTAGAGCTTGCACTCCAGCGAAAGATCCTTCGCCTGGCGATGAATCAGTACCGAGTCCGGCAGGTAGGAACCGCCGATGAGCATATCGGGATTGAGGTCGCGAATTTTGGTGAGCAACGTGGAGACATCGGTGGCTTTCTGCGGATAGCTTTCCTCATGCACCACCTCAATCCCGGCTTCGCCGCACCACTTGACGGCGCCCTCACCCGTAGACATCGGGAAAACCGCATCTTCGTAGATCACGGCCGCTGTGGTATAGCCTTGCTCGAGAGCGATATTGGTGATGATGTCCTTAAAGTAGTCACCTGCTACCGAATACACACCGAATACCATGCTGAATCCGCTGTCCCAAATGGAATTGGCGGATGCACCAGCCACGAGCAGTGGCATGCCGTATTGCTCGGTTACCTGCGCTACGGCCTGGGTGACACCCGATGCGTAGGGGCCAAGAACAAGATCGACCTCATCTTCCGTGATCAACTTTTCGTAGAGGCGGGCGCCGGTGGTGGGATCGGATTGGTCATCGTAGATGACGAACTCCACGGGTCGACCCAGCAAACCGCCAGCCGCATTCTTCTGCGCTTCCCAGAGTTTGTACGCTTCCTGTTGGTACAGGCCAGTACGGCCATTCGGTCCGGACGTAGAGACCGAGGCGCCAATGCGAATCGGGTCACCGGATGGCGGTTCGGCCACCGGTGTTTGTGCGAACAAATGTCCGCCGCGAACAGAGGCTATGCCTGCACCAATTGCGGCACCTCGCTGAACCAGCGAGCGACGATGGAGTGGGGACATGATTTCCTCCGATGGTTGGTCTTACCCAACATGGCATTCATCTCGTACGGCAAGGCTAATCGCGCCTTCTGCCTCGGCAGAACAAGCTCGATAGGGCCTCGACATGGGCACAATTGCCTACGCAAGAGATGATGCTAATACAGTGGATGCATACTACAGTCTACTGGATGCAGCCGTCAAATTGCGGAGGAGGGATCAAGCAACGTCCCCTCACGATTTCGGCTCAATTAGCGGCACGCGCGAGCGTTTCCTGGACCATGCTCACAACGTCGTTGATCTCGATCTCTGCATTGGTTGAGTCCAACACGATTGATGGGCAATCGAGATCAAGCGGATCGCCGAGTCCCTCGCGAAGCAGTGTGCGCAGTTCCTCGGGGCTACTATCGGTATTGTGGATTTCGTGGCGGGCCGGATCATCCATGCGCTCGGCATAGCGCTGAACCAGCACATCCTCCTGTGCGGTGATATGAACCAGCACCGCGTTGGCGTGCAGGATGAGCGGTTGTAGCTGGGGTTCGGTGATGCCCTTGTGAAAGAAGCTCTCGATCACCACCCCATTACCCGTAACAACCAGTTCCCTGGCGGTGGCGATGAGTTGGAGTTGCGATCCCTTGCCAAGCTCGCTGGCATGATCAAATGCGCCCTCGCCAAGGGCATCGGCAAAACGCTCCTTCATTTCATCCTTGGTGAAAAGGGGCAATCCCAGCGCGCGGGCCAAACCCTCGACGATCGATGATTTCCCTGCGGCCGGTGGCCCGGAAACAATGATGAGCACAGGTTGGGACGCGGGCATGGTGCAGATTCCTCCGGGAGGGGCCACGAACACGAAAGCACCGGGGGATTGGCCCCGGTGCTGCTAACTCGCATAATCCTGGCCACTGCTAGATGGCTGCTTCGCCCCTGAGATAGCGTACAAACCGGGCGGCGGCGGCGGGCATGTGGTCGGGGTGCTCATCCATATAGTCAATGAGTGCGCTGCCGACAATGGCGCCATCGGCCATGGTTCCCACCTGGTTCACTGCCTCCGGGCTGCTGATGCCAAATCCGACCGCCAGCGGCTGGTCGGTGTGCTCGCGCACGCGTTGCATGTACGGCGCCAGCGTAGCACTCATGGTCCCACGCGCACCGGTGACACCGGTGACGGCCACGCAGTAGACGAAACCAGTCCCGAGATTGCTTACCTGGTCGAGGCGTTCATCATTCGTCGTGGGCGCCACCATGAAAATCAGGTCGAGATCATGTTCCTGGGCGGCAGTGTGAAGGCGATGACTCTCCTCAATCGGCAGGTCCGGCACGATGAATCCATCCACGCCGACGGCAGCGCAGTCGGTCACATACTGCTCAACACCGTATTTCACGATGGGGTTGTAGTACCCCATCAGCATCAACGGGATCGTCACGCCGGCCGCCCGCACGCGCTCCACCAGCGCAACACAATCGCGCAAGCGGGTGCCGTGCTCCAGGCTCACCTGGCTGGTGCGCTGGACGGTGGAGCCATCGGCCAATGGATCGGAGAAGGGTGTGCCAACCTCGATCAGGTCGGCCCCGGCCTCGACCATTGCCAGCAGAATTTGTTCGCTGGTGGCCAGATCGGGATAGCCCACGGTGAGGTACGGCATCAGCGCGGTGCGATTCTCGGCCGCGCAGCGCTGGAATGTCTCGGGAATTCGGCTCACAGTTCCACTCCAAACGCTTCCGCTACCGTGTGCATATCCTTGTCGCCGCGACCGCTTAGATTCACGATCACGGTGGCATCGGGTCCGAGGTGCTTCGTATGCTTGGCCGCCCAGGCAAGCGCGTGGCTGCTTTCCAACGCCGGGATGATGCCTTCGGTGCGGCACAGGAGCTGGAATCCTTCCAGCGCTTCCTCATCGGTAATCGCCGCGAATGTCGCGCGGCCGCTATCTTTCATCCAGCTCAATTCCGGGCCCACGCCAGGATAATCGAGGCCAGCGCTGATGGAGTGGGTTTCAATGATTTGGCCGTCATCGTCCTGCAGCACGTAGCTCCAACTGCCGTGCAGCACGCCTTGTTCGCCCTTCACCAGGGTGGCGGCGTGCGCGTGGCCATCGAGGCCGTGGCCGCCAGCTTCGACGCCGACGATCTCGACATCGGTAAAGGGGATGAACTCGTAGAACAGGCCCATTGCGTTGGAACCGCCACCGACACAGGCAACGACCATGGTGGGAAGTCCGCCGACCTGTTCTTCAAACTGCTGGCGCGCTTCCTTGCCGATTACGCTCTGGAAATCGCGCACAATCATCGGATATGGGTGCATGCCGGCGACCGTGCCAAAGATGTAGAACGTCTCATCCACATTGGTCACCCAATCGCGGATCGCCTCATTGATGGCATCTTTGAGCGTTTTCGAACCACTGGTGACCGGGCGGACCTCGGCACCGAGCAGGCGCATGCGAAACACGTTCAGGCTCTGGCGGTGGATGTCTACTTCACCCATGTAGACGATGCAATCGAGCCCGAGCAACGCACAGGCTGTGGCCGTGGCGACGCCATGTTGTCCCGCACCCGTCTCGGCGATGATGCGCGTTTTGCCCATCCGTTTCGCCAGCAGTGCCTGGCCGATCGCGTTATTGATTTTGTGCGCCCCGGTGTGGGCCATATCTTCGCGCTTGAGGAAAATGCGCGGGCCATTGCCGCCGCCGGCCGCCTCGGCGAATCGCTTCGCCTCGTACAGGCCGGTTGGCCGGCCAATGTAGGTCTTGCGAAGATGCTCCAGTTCGGCCTGGAATTCGGGATCGTGCTTTGCCACCTGGTAGGCAGCAGTGAGTTCGTTGATGGCCGGCATTAGCGTCTCCGGCGCGAAGACGCCGCCGAACCTGCCGTAGTAGCCGTGGGAATCCGGTCGCGATTCGCTGTTTTCAAATACTCGTTGTTCAATCATCGTGTGTCCCTTGGGGGCGGCTCACAGTGGCCGGCCCATTGTTGCGTTGTGATCGGGAATCGCGACGCTGCGATGGATCGATTGTACCCGTATTTGCCGGGCGGTTGTCCGGGAAGCAGCATCGTTCCGCGCGATCCGGGGCACGAACGGTGTCGAGGACCGAAACGTGGCACAATTGCGGTGACACGTAAGGTCACGACATTGGTCGTGGGCAAGGGGAGCAGCAAGAACGATCCATGAGTAGCCAACACGCCACGCCGTTGCATGACATCGAAACGCGCGATGACATCGCCCACCTGATGCGCACATTCTATGGAAGGATGTTTGAGGACGAGGTGATGGGCCCCATCTTTCTTGATGTCGCCAAAATGGACCTGGAAGCCCATATTCCGGTGATGTGCGATTTTTGGGAGCTGCAGTTGTTCCAGAAAGCCGGGTATCGCGGGGGCATGATGGCGGTTCACTTTCGCCTCAATATGCAAACGGATCTCGAACACCATCACTTCATGCGCTGGATGGATTACTGGGTCAGCACACTCGATGACCTCTTTGACGGCCCACGAGCCACCTGGGCGAAAACCGTGGCAGCACGCGTGGCCCGCAATATGAGCCAGCGCCTGGACGAGGCAAGTGGTCGTGCGGTGCAGCCAGTTACCAGCGAATTGCGCATGCGTTCCCAATAGCCCTGGTTGTTCCCGAGACGTCGGTATCTTCAAGGTGAATTCGGGAATCTCCCCACAACTACGGCGTTTTTGTGCTTGATTCTGCCATAACAACTTGAAACATTCGGTCGTATACTGCAGGCAATTGGGGACTTACCTTTTGTCCGTCCCTGGTTCGACCGGGAGTGTTCCGGTCGCTGGTACGATGGAGACCGCACCGGTCACCGGCTTTCGCGGCCCCACCTCTATTCGGGAGGATCAACCGCAATGGCAACGCACAAACCCTCAATCGTGGTCGTCGGTAGTGGTATGGGGGGTGTGGAAACCGCAGCCAGCCTGGCGAACCACCTGAACGGTGAAGCGAAGATAACGATGGTCTCCGAGACGTCGGAGCTCGAGTTACGTCCGTTCAATATCTATCCGGCCTTCAGCAATGTGTTCAAGAAGCGTCGCCTCACCCACCTGCCGCTGGCTGCATCGGCGGCCAAGCGGGGGATCGAGTTCCAAACCTGGCATGTCGACGAGATCGATACTGATCAGCAGGCAATTCGCTCCAATGGCCGCAGCCTTAATTACGATCACCTCGTGATCGCAACCGGCGCCGGTATGCGCCCGGATGAAATCCCCGGCTACAGCGAAAATTCCGATACCTTCTGGGCGTATAGCGACTCCATGAAAATGGCGAAATCCGTTGAGCAGATGGTTGCCAATGCAAAACGCGGGCAGCGCCAGCACGTGCTGCTAAATGTTGCCCCGAACAACAAATGCGCCGGCCCGATGTACGAAATCGTGTTCATGCTGGAGTCCTACCTGCGCCGTAAGAAGGTGCGGGACATGTTTGAACTTACCTACACCACCGCCGAGGAACATTACATCCAGGCGTTTGGTCCCAAGCTGCACGAAGCCGCCAGCAAGGGGCTCGATCGGGTTGGCATCACCGGTCACACCGAATATCGGATGACACACCTGGAACCAAACAAGGCGCACTTCGATAATGGTGAGACGATCGATTTCGACTTCATGATCGGGTTCCCGCCGTATGTGGCCCACACGAATTTTGAGAGCCTGCCGACTGATGATCGTGGCTTCATCCATGCCGACAAGGAAAACTGGAAGGTGCGAGGCCACGAGAATGTGTATGTCGTCGGTGACGGTGGCGACTTCCCCGTGAAGCAAGCCTTCCTGGCGCTGGGCATGGCTGGCACAGTGGCGCATAACATCGCCAACGAGGTGAAGAAGAAGCCAGTCACCAACGTCTTTGATCCGGTGAGCATGTGCATCATGGAACAGTTCGATGCTGGCCTGTATGCCCAGGTTCCGCTGTCGATCCAGGATGATCCCGACAAGCCGATCGTGACAATGCGCCCGGGTGCTGACGACGACTACGTGGTTCGCCGTTCCCGCCTGTGGCAAATGGGCAAGTGGGGTATGTACATGACGATGGTGTGGCAAATGGGCCGCATGCATACCTTCCATGAAGGCGGAATTTGGACCGCCATGGATATTGCCATCCAGGGCATGCAAAAGCTTCCATCCAAGTAGATCAGTATGTACATTGCCATGATCTGAAGGGGCTGGGTGAGGAACAGGACGGATGCACATACGCATCCGTCCTGTTTCGTGACGTGTCCCGTCTGCTGGATAGACAGGCGGCCAGAGTACGATCTAGGGAATTACGATCAGGTCCCACATCCCCATGAACGCATGCGGCATCCCTCCCATGTTCGGATCACCCACAAAGCAACTGAGCACATACGTGCCCGGCTTCAGCATCAGCTCGCCCCACTGGCAAACTCCCGGGGAGATTTCCGCGAAGTAGGCGATTTCGGTGGTGTCGTCTTCGCTGAGCGCGTTGGCATCTGGCGTTCCACCGAGATAGGAATCCCACAGCGCCTGCACGTTCTCACGGGTTGTATTGCCGGGCACTCGCACGAAGCTGAGATGGTGAATTTGGTCGCCTGTATTGCAGACTTCGATGACGATGTCTCCGGGCGGCAATTCGGCTGGCTTCATCGTAATGCTCATCTCATCGAGCTCGATCGAGGCGTGTACGTCTGGCACTGGCGAATCGGACGGGAATTCGCCGGTCACCTCAAACGTAACTCCCGGCGTACGCGCACCCAGCGAGGTGACGATCCAGGAACCTGGCGATAAGTCGATAACACCACTGGCCTGGCTGGCGTTGTACTGGAGATTCACTCCACCCCCAAAGTGGGCCTGGTGGAACCATTCGGGGAAAGGATCCGCATTTTGGACATCCTCAAACGCCTGTTGCGGTGTGATGCCTTCCGGCAACACGGCAAAGAGGACGCCAATGCCATCTTCGCGGGCAGGTACCGGGCTGGAGATGTGGACGGTGTAGCGGCCGGCGGCCAGGCTTTCCGGCATTCCATTAACACCATCACGTTCCACGGTCAGGTGCAAAATGTTGTTGCTAAAGGCATCTGGCGTAGCCTGGGCAATGGCTGTGATCGACGACGTGATTCGTGTACTCACTCCGGCGAGCGCGAGTGCAGGGATGGCCAAGAGGCGTGCGCGAGTGTTCATGGTGTGAAAACCTCCTGTGGCGACGACGTTCGCTGTGCTCGGGAACGGCCATTTCCTGCCCCCGAACGTTGAGGGCCAGTTTCTGGGGAACTGGCCCTCAAAGCTGTACATCCGTGGCCGCCAAGGGTGACCAAAGGGATGGCTAATGGATAGGAACGGCCGCTATTCCACGTCTATCACGTCATACATGCCCATCATGGCATGCGGAAGTTCCGAAGCAAGGTCGGGCACCCAACACGCCAGGAAGTACGTGCCGGCTTCCAGTGTCAGTGGCAGGGTTTCGCTCACTCCCGGCGATACATCGGCGAGGTATGCCACCGGAGTGAAGGCATCTTCCTGAAGTTCGCCCTCGGCGGGTGGTGTGCCGCTCATGAACGATTCCATCAGCCCATCCACCTGTTCTTTGGTGGTGCCGGCCGGCAACATGCTGACATCGACAAAATGCAGTTGTGCGCCACCGTTATCTACGGTTACCACGTTGTCGCCGGCAACCAGGGCGCCATCGCCAACCTTGATGCCGAATTCCAGCAACGTGATCGTGACATTCGCGCCGGGATCCGGGAGATCGGCCGGCATTTCGCCCGTCACCTCGAACTCAACGCCGAGCGTGGCGCCGAATGGGGTGGTCACCAGCCACTTTCCTGGGGTGAGATCCAGGATGGCCCAGGTCTCTGTGCCCTGCGAAAGCGTGGCGCCGCCACCAAAGTGGGTATCCAGGTACCAGGACGGAATGTCTTCCGGATTCGCCAACACATCGTCGTATGCCTGCTGGGCCGTAATATCCTCCGGCAACTGGGCAAAAATGGCACCGCTTGGACCCATCTCGCCCGGCTCAGGTCCGGTGACATTCACAAGGTATCGACCAGCCGCGAGGGTTTCAGGCATTCCGGTGATTCCTGCTTCCTCAACGGTGAGGTTGATTTCTTCCAACCCGGTCGGCTGGAGGTTTGCCCGGGCATGCCTTTCCTGGGCCATCATCTTGTCCAGGTTTGCGAGGCCAAGGCTGGCGGCCATGATCATCGGAAGGACCTTAACGCGTGCGCGTGTGTTCATGGTTTTCTCTCCTCTGCGGGGATCACGTCACCGTGATCCCCCGTGTCTGTCGATTTCCCTACTCGATAGTGATCAGGTCCCACATTCCCATCATCGCATGGGGGAGTTGGGATTCCGGATCGCCGATCCAGCACGAAAGAAAGTAGGTCCCGGCGTCCAGCATGAGTGGCACTGTCACCGCCACTCCACCCGACATCTCGGCGATGTAGGCAGCCGGCATCACATCTGCTTCCTGCAGGCCATCGGCTGCAGGCGGCGTGCCGGTCATGAACGAATCCATCAATCCCTCGATCTGCTCCTTCGTGGTTCCATCGGGGACTTTGGAGATATCGACGAAGTGGATTTGGGCGCCGGCATTGTGTACCGTGACGAGGTTTTCACCGGCCACGAATTCACCGTCTGACACCCGGATCACCATTTCCAGGAGATCGAGCGTCACGTTGGCGCCCGGATCCGGCAGATCGGTCGGCAGTTCGCCGGTCACCTCAAACTCGACGCCGAGGGTTGTGCCGAAGAGGGTCGTGACAATCCAGGCACCGGGAGTGAAATCGAGCACCGCCCAGTTTTCGGGGCCATGATCGAGCACCACTCCACCGCCGAAGTGGCTCTCCATCGCCCAACCCGGGATCTCGTTCGGATTGGCGAGGACGTCATCGTGGGCCTGCTTCGGAGTGACACCTTCGGGCAATTGGATCGCCATGATGCCGCTCGGTCCCATTTCTCCTGGCTCGGGGCCAGTGACCTTCACCAGGTAGCGGCCAGCTTCGATGCTCTCCGGCATGCCCGTGACGCCGGATTCCTCGATGGTGAGGTTGATTTCCTCAAGTCCGGTTGGCTGCAGATTGGGTGCCGTATGGACGTGGCCAGGATGCGCGAGGGCTTTGCCAAACGTGGCGATACTGCCCAGCCCTAAGCTGGCGGCCACCATAACGGGGATGGCTGTTACGCGTGCGCGTGTGTTCATGGGGATGTTCTCCTTCAGGGAGAGGGGACCGCGACCAAGGTCGCGGTTCCCAGCGATGACAACGGCTTACTCGATGACGATCAGGTCCCACATGCCCATCATGGCGTGAGGCGCGAAGGTCTCAACATCCGGTACCCAACACGAGAGGAAGTACGTTCCCGCTTCGAAGGTGATTGGCAAGGTCATCTTCACGCCAGGTGAGATGTCGGGCGCCAGGGCGACGGGGATGAAGTCTGTTTCCGAGAGGCCGTTATCCGCCGCAGGTGGTGTGCCGGTCATGAACGAATCAATCACGGCCTGGACTTGCTCTTTGGTGGTGCCATCCGGCACGCGGTTGAAATCCACGAAGTGGATCTGCGCGCCGGCGTTGTTTACAGTGACGATGTTCTCGCCCACCACCAACTCGCCGTCAGCAACCCGAATCACCATCTCCATAAGTTCGATGGTGGCGTTGGCCTCCACATCCTCGAGATCAGTCGGGAACTCGCCAGTCACTTCGAACTCGACACCCAGCGTGCTGCCGAACGGTGTGGAAACAACCCACGGACCGGGGGTGAAATCGATGACGGCCCAGCCTTCAGTGCCGCTATCCAGGGTGACACCACCCCCGAAATGAGCATCCAGGAACCACATCGGCGGACCTTCAGTAGCAGCCTGAATATCTTCGTAGGCTTGCTCCACGGTCACCCCCTCGGGCAGCTGGAAGAACATGGTGCCGCTGGGGCCCATCTCGCCCGGTGCTGGTCCGGTGACCTTCACCAGGTAGCGGCCGGCTTCGATGCTCTCCGGCATGCCGGTAACACCAGCTTCCTCAACGGTGAGGGTGAGTTCGTCCAACCCGGTGGGCTGCAGGTTGGGGGATGCATGTACGTGCCCCGGGTGGGCCACGGCCTTGCCCAGGTTGACAATGCTGCCTAGCCCGAGGCTGGCGGCAATCATGACCGGGAGAGCAGTTACGCGTGTACGTGTGTTCAAGATGGTTCCCTTTCCTTTTTCCTGTATGCCTGATGCAAGCGCATCACCATGTGCCCTGCGGTGGAAAGCGGGGATGCTTCCTTCGCGTTAAACACATCATGCTGTGGAGAGGTACAGGGACACATCTGCCGAATGACGTAGTTCATCGACTTGACAGTAAATTACGTAGATTTACGTAGAGTGACGCACGTGAGGCGGGATCAGTGGTTTTAGCTTTGCGCGCGCATTGCCTTTGCCACCAGTTCGGTGCGGCTGGAGACTTCCAGCTTGGCCATCATATTGGCGATATGCGTTGTCACGGTGCGTGGGCTCACGCTAAGGTGGGCCGCCAGGCTGCGGGTGGAATGGCCCTCGGTGAGGAGGCGCAGGATCTCCCGCTCACGCGGCGTAAGATCGGGAAGACCGGGTGCTTCCGGAATGGTGATGAGCAATCCGGGGGAGATTGCCGCTATCCTGCGGGCAAACCAGCCCAGGTTGCGAACAAAAACCTCATCCGTCCACGACCGTCCTCGCTCGCGCACCGCGTCGATATCGTTCAACTGCGCTTCGCTCGTGCTGGTCACCCGCTCTATGCGGGCGAGATGTAGCGAATCGAATGTGAACTGGTGCTCCTCGGCATACGCGATTGATTTCGCCAGCACCGCTTCTGCATCGGCGAAGCGGGAGGATTTGCTCAATGCCTCGGCGAGGATGACGCCGATTTCGACATAATGCCGCGTTCCTTCTTCGGGGGATACGGTGTCCAACGCACGCAGCGCCATCGTGGCGGCAGCGGCGTAGTCCTCCCTAATCAGGTGAATATCCGCCATATTGACAAAGCCGGTGGCTTGCAGGGATGGATAGTTCAGTTCCTGCGCACGCGCGATCGCCTCCTCGGCGGCATTCGCTGCGGCGTCAATTTCTCCCAAGGCAAGTAGCGCCGAGCACTGGTTGAGCAGCGAATAGATCAGGTCCCGCTTCAGGCCGAGAGCCCGGACGATATCGTTGGCTTCATCCAGGTACATCAGGGCCCGCTCGGGGTCGTTTTGTACATTGGCGGTAGCGGCGAGGTTGGAAAGGATATTGGCAACCCCCGGCTTGTCGCCCAACTCGGCCAGCGTGGCCTTCACCTTGAGGAAATTCGATTCGGCCGTGGCGTAGTCGCCACGAAAATAGGCGATGATGGCGATATTCGCCCGCGCTACGGCCGAATCTCGGGCAAAGTGATGCGTGTCGGCTAACTCCACCGCTTGCTGGAAATACGCGTTGGCATCATCCAGCATCTGTTGATCCTGGGCCAGGCTGCCGGAGCGCAGCAGGTATTTCACCTCGTGGTGAGGTAAATCCTTGCCTTCCAGCAGCGCCTTCACCTCGGCGGCGGTGGCGAGGGCGGCAGGAATGTCGCGACCGTCCTCCTGCATTGTCATCTTCGTGATCAGGCCGCCAATCAATACATCCTCGGGCAGCTTGTCGCGCCACGTTGCTGCCTGTTCGATCCACGAAGTCACCTCCTGCCAGCGACCTTCCTGCTCGAGGTAGCGCCACATACCGGTGGCCACAACCATCGGCACATAGGGCTCTTCATTGGCCAGCGCCCAGGCGACAGCCGAGCGGACGGTGGGCAGTTCACGATCCAGCACCGCCTTCCACGAAGCAGATTCGTTGCTGGTGAATGCCTGTTCGGTGTGATTTGCCAGCCGAACAACGTGGGCGGCCACGAACTCGCGGGCAGCTTCCAGATCACCAGCGAGATCAAGTTCGGTCAGGCAAAATTCCCGCATGGACTCCAGCATGGTGTACCACGGGTTGGCACCGCCGCTGACGCGTTGCAGCAGGCAGAGGTTCATCAATTCACTGATGGTGTCCACAGCGGACGTGGATAGGCCCCTTACCGCAATCAGTTCGTCCACGATTGCCAGGTCGAATCCGGCCGTGAACGTGCCCAGCCAGAGGAATGCCTGCTGCGAATCCTTCGGCAGGAGTTGAAAACTCCAACTGATTGCCGCATGCATGGTGCGTTGCCGCTCAGGAAGATCCCGGCGTTGGCTGGAGAGAATGTGTTGTCCCTGTTCAAGTTGGGCCAGCACGACTTCCGGCGAGAGGGTGGCCAATCGTGACGCAGCCAATTCAAGTGCGAGCGGAATGCCATCCAGCCGGCGGCAGATTTCCCCGATGGCGGCCGTGGTGGCGTCATCATCCAGCGCATTCGCAAATGAAGCATCCTGCTGGGTAGCGCGATCAACCAGAAGTTGCACGCTCGGTGCCGATCTCAGTTCGTCAGCTGCGGCGTTCTCGCCTGGCAAGGGAAGCGAATTGAGCCGTACGACGCGCTCGCCATCAATCTGGAGAGGACGTTGGGAGGTGAGGATGACGGTGAGCCCGGGGTTGTGCGGTAACATGCGGCTGATGGCTGGCGCACACTCCACCACCTGTTCCAGATTATCCAGCAGGACGATTCCTTGCCAGGCGCCAAACCTGCTACGAATGGCGTCGATCAGGTTATCGCCCAGCAACTCCAGTGCCTTGCCGATTTCGGTGGGGACGAGGTCGGGATCGGTGATGGTCGCGAGCGAGACGAACAGCACGCCGTCCCTCCCGATATGCTGCATCTTCCGGGCAACATACGCGGTGAGGCGGGTTTTGCCGACGCCGGCGGTGCCAGTGACCGTGATCAACTGCACCGCAGGATCGAGGATCAGCGATTCCAAAAGGTGGGTATCGGATTCACGCCCCACCAGGGACGATGCGTAGTACGGAATTGAGTGCGCGGCAGTATCAGCACACATGATTTCTCCCTACGGTGGGACCATTTTCCGATAGGCATACAGAGCGAGATGTGATTAGTATACCGAAGATACCTGGAATGGCCTAACCTGACAGGATAATTATGTGGATCGGCTGATGGATGCGAAAAAGCCGCGTTCTCACGAACGCGGCCTTCTCAATCTGTTAACGAACAGCTGGCGCGACGTTCGTTATGAAACGACGGAGTTGCTCATCCTGGTCACCATGCACCGGCCAAAACGTGAAGCGCGAAACGCCCATGTCCCGGATCGCTTGCAGCCGCTCAATCCACCATGGCGCATCTCCCCAGAACACGCCCTCGTTTCGAGGTCGGGCGGTGCTATCGCCGTCGTGGATGTAGCCCATAACGTTGTAGTTGATGAAGAGTTCTTCGGCGTCCCGATTGTACGCTGCCGCGCCTTCATCAAGTTGCTGGCGGAACCCGGGCAGATTCTGCCAGGGGACGTAGCTGGAACTAATGCTGATGCCATCAGCCAGTTCTGCCGTGAGCTTCAGGGATTGTGGTCCCATGGCGCCGGTCATGATGGGAATCCTGCGGGCAGGAATCGGGCCGAACTTCACCGCGTGCACCGATTGCACATCTCCGGAATAGGTGAATGGTTGTCCATTGGAATCCCACAGTCCGCGAATGATGTGGAGGGCATCGCGGTAACTACGATACATCTCACCCTTGGCGGAGAGATCCGGGCCACCGAGCGCGTGGATTGCGGCTGCATTGGCGCCGGCACCCAATCCGAGGATCGCACGGCCATGGGTAATGGCATCAAGTGTGGCCACTTCCTTCGCCAGGATGGCGGGTAGACGGAACGGTGCCGTGAGTACGTTTGCTCCCACTTCCACCTTGTTCGTCACGGCGCCGATGGCTGTCAGCAGCGTGGTAGTGGCCACAAAATCCGGGATGTATGCGTGATCCTGGATCAAAACGCCGTCGTAGCCCAGGGCTTCGACCAGGTTGGCCTGGTTGATGGCGCGCTGGACATCGGTCTTGGGATCAATGTTGGCGTTGAATCTCACTGTGGTCACGGTTATGCCCTGTTCTAAATGGAGGTGAGTAGGCTGGTTGCACCCTGGATCTCATCCTCATTAATGATGTGATCCATCCCTGGATAGATGCGCAGGTCAACATCGGCACCGGCGGCGGCGAAGAGTTCGGCGGATTTTTCGGCCGAAGTGGAAGGGATCCAGCTATCGTTGGTGCCACACCCGATAAACATCTTCAGGCCATCGACCTTCGCCAGCGGTGCATGCGGCTGATCGGTGGGACCAATGAGCGAACCGCTGAACGCGATTACGCCACCGATTTG
>DJVD01000274.1 GCA_002440805.1 Chloroflexi bacterium UBA6265 | reverse complement strand
GTGCGGGCGCAGTTCAGCGAAGAAGAGATCGTTGATCTCACCTGGACGATCATCTCGATCAACAGCTGGAATCGCATCAACGTGGCGTTCGCCAACCAGCCGACGCAGTTTGACCCGCCGACACAGAATTAACGCAGATTTCTCAGGGATAATTCAGGAGTGTTTCAGGGAAGGTTCAGCCCCACTGGCGATACTTCGAGTGTTGAAGGAGTCGGAAAGCTCCGGTCAACACTCTCCTCCCCACCCCTGGAATGGCCGGCGTTTGAGCATTGCTCCGCCGGCCAAACCGTTTTTCCGAAGATTGAACACCAGCCAGGGGCGATCCTAGTTGGCCGGATCAATGCGGAACAGCTCGACCAGCGAGGCGGCGTTCTCCCACTCGTCCGGATTGGAGGAGCTCACGTGGCCCATGATCCTGAAGGGGTAGACGCCTGGCGGCTGGATAGAAGGGTACGCACGCATCACCTCGCGCTTCTCCGCCATGTCCGTCACCTCTGTGAGGCGAACGGCTGTGGACCGCTTGCCGTGCCGCAACTCGGCAGTACCGCTCGGTCGCATATTTGGTGTCCATGCGGAGCCGGGAATGCCAACAATCACATATTGCTGGCCGGCATGCGTGAAAGGCGTGATCACGACATCACGCATTTTGCCGGTGCGCCTGCCCGTGTAGCGCAGAACATGCGCCATCGGCACCGGCAGCCCAACCCGGTTGAGCGTGAGCAACACGCGATTCAACGGCTGCACCCACCAGGGCAGACGCAATTCAGAAACGTTCCGGGCAGTGGTCATCGGCGCAATCCTCCTGTACATGCTGGTTGAGGGTGGTATGGCCATCCATTCCGCGTGACGGCAAGGTGGATGGGCAGGCGAGCCATTCGCGTGATCTATCTGGATAATACTGTGGATTCGCGCGTCACCGCCTTTCACCGGGCCGAAAAGGATGACGAACACTGTTGGCCCCACGACGGGTGGCGTGCAAGGTCGCAACAGCCCATCCAGATTCATGCTTCGACACAGAAATTAGACAGAAAACTCAGTGATCATTCAGCAGCCTTTCAGGCAAGGATCAGCCCTGCTGGCGATACTTCGGATGTTGAACGGATCGAAGCGTCCTCTCAACACCTCTCCTCCCCACTCCTGGTTGGCCGGCGTTTGAGCATTGCTCCGCCGGCCAAACCGTTTTTCGACGATGCGCTGTGTCACATTCTTGCCGGCTGGTTCGTCTACTATGCAGAACCGTTGGTAATCGAAAGGACACAACATGACGCAGGCAACCATCCCTCATTCCACCGAATCCTTTGTGGCCGATAGCCAGCACGCCTATCGCTTGCAGGATCAGTCCCTGGCCCTACCGGTGCAACGGGCGGTGTTGGGTATCCAACACCTGGCGGATTCCGGTAGTATCGAACACGAGCTACGCGAGTTGATGAAGATCCGTGCATCGCAAATCAATGGCTGCGCCTACTGCCTGGCAATGCACTGGCGCGATGCCCTAACGGCTGGCGAACGGATCGATCGTCTCTCCACGCTGACCGCGTGGCGTGAGGCCGACTGGTTCACCCCGCGGGAACGCGCAGCGCTGGCATGGACCGAGGCCCTTACCAACCTGCCGGCGCACGGCATAACAGATGCGCTCTATAGCGCGTGCCGGGAGGTATTTTCGGAGCAGGAAATGGTCGATCTCTCGGTAAATATCGTCGCGATCAATTCGTGGAATCGCCTGGCCGTCGGCTTCTCGGCCCGACCCGAGGCGTTTGCACGCAACGGGGCGCAATGATTCAGGATTCTACCTACCAGGAAACCTATCCCCGGCTGTTCGCGCTGGCCTATCGCCTGACAGGAAGCGTCGCCGATGCCGAAGACGCAATTCAGGAAGCGTGGATTCGGCTGCTCAACGAGCCGACCGGGAAGATCAATACGCCGGCACACTGGCTCTATCGCACGGTCTCCAACCTGGCGATCGATGCCCTCCGCGCCGCCAAACGCACAGCCACGGGCTATCATGGCCCGTGGCTGCCAGAGCCAATTGCCACAAACCAGTACTTCCCGGATCCCGAAACAGAGGCCATCGTTCGCGAGGATTTGAGTATGGCGCTGCTGCTGATGCTGGAGCACCTGACGCCCGTGCAGCGCGCCGTGTGGGTGTTGCGAACCTCACTGGAACTGCCGTTTGCCGACATCGGCGACATGCTGGGGCAGACCGAGGCCAACTGCCGGCAGCTTTTCCGGCGCGCCCAGGATCGGCTGCAACGCAGCGACGAACATGAGCTTGTCGACGCACCGGCAGAGATGGTGGCATCGTTCATCGCGGCGGTGCAATCGGGCAATGCGGATGCAGTGGCGCAATTGCTCCTGGATGATGCCGTGTGGATCGGCGATGGTGGCGGCGTAAAACCGGCCACCGCCCGGCCAGTGCTGGGTGCCGACAATGTCTCTCGTGGCCTGGCCGGGGTCTTCCGTAAGACGGCAGACCTGTTCTGGCTGGAGCCAGCATCGATCAACCAGGCAGCAGGCATGCTGGTGCGCACAGCCGATGGGATCGAACTTGCGTATACCTTCCTGGTAAAGGACGGCAAGATCTCCCATGTGCTGGCGGTGCGCAATCCCCATAAGCTGGCGGGCATGTCACCGCGGGAGATCCAACCACCCAGTTTAGGTCCAGGTACATGAAGTGAACCAACCGGCAGGCGCGACATGTTTATTGGTGGTTTTGCTGACCAGTGGCGTTGGCATACGGCGGTTAACGGGATCAAACCTGCAGCCTTGAAACCAATCCCTTTGATGGCATTGAATTTGCATAGGTATTTGTGGTGATGACGATGCGAAAATATTGCGCATGCTCACATACCGCATTCCCCACGTGTACCAGGGCTTTTGCCCGTCTACACGGCGGTGAGTAACGTCAAAGAATTGAGCGCACCAGCCATATCGCTCGATAATCACCCCCACTTCCCCTCAGCCGCAGATTGACCGGTGAAGCATTGCTCCATCGGTCAATCTGCGTTGTCCGGTTCGCCCGTCCGTCAGGCCGGGGTGCGGCCATGCGCAGACCGCGCGGTAGCTGAGAGTTCGAACGCGCCGGTGGGTTCGCCAGCCAATTTGAAAAGTTCCGTTCGGACCGCAGCCCTGCTTTCGTCCGATTGCTCGTTCATCCACGGCGCGATGGGACCGATACCAACGAGGTACGAATTCCATAGTTCTTCGAAATTCGCGTAGCCGGATTTCACGGTGAGCGTGGTTTCGGTGACGTCCTCAAGCCCAATCGATTCCAGGTAGGCGGCCACGCTGCCTTCTCCACTGAATTCGTGGACCCGCGGGGCAGGTGGAGCAGATGATCCCACAGCGCGGGCGGCCTGATCCATGAAGTAGATCAATTCCATACGCTCAAACAGCCATGTGCAGGTCGCTACCCATCCGCCGGGCCGGGTAACACGCACGATTTCTTTTCCAGCCTGGTCCAAATCGCCGACAAAGTGGATCACGAGTTGCGACATCACCGCATCGAAGGCGTGGGCATCGAACGGCAGTGCTTCGGCGCGGCCTACCTTGCCGGTCACTCCGGGGTATCGTTGCTTACAGGCATCCAGGAACGGCGGCGACGGATCGACCACTGACACGTGTTTTGCGCCAACGACGTTAACGAGTTGGGCCGTGAGCGCACCAGGTCCACACCCGATATCCAATACCTCATCACCTCTCGCCAACGGGATCGTTTTCACGAACAGCTGCGCCAGCGGCTTGGCAAACCTGCCCATAAAATTGTCGTAGGCGTCCGGTACGGCAAAGAACGAATTGCTATCTGGCTGTGTTGACATGACCGTCCTCCGGAATAGACACGTGAATGACAGCGGAATGGTCGGGATTATGTAAATACTTGCAGTACAGCCGCAGGATAGCATATACGATACGCTTTCAGGCATGGTGGAACAATCGCAATTCCGAACAAGGTCGGGGCGGGCGATCGTGGCCCACTCATCGCAAGCAATGAACGGGCCGATCCGGGGTCATGGAATGCAGCCCGCCGGTAGGGGACCACAATGACAGCAGAGCGGACGATGTTGATGAACATGCTCGAATCGCAACGACGCCACATTATCGGGACAATGATTGATATGCCCGATGAGTTCCTGTTGGCCGAAAATCTGCCATCACGATGGTCACCGGCGGGATTGGTCCATCACCTCACGCACGATGTCGAGCGCTTCTGGTTTCGCAAGGTATTGGTGAACGATCCCGACTGGCAGGGAATGCCAGCAGGCATTGAAGCCTGGGATGTGCCGCAAGGCCGGACCGGTGCGCAAGTGGTAGCCGCGTATCAGGCGGAGACCGACGCCATCAACCGTTTACTCGCGACCATCGATCTGGATGCCGCGCCGCAATGGTGGGACAAAGACCTCTTCGGCCATGGATCCCCGGTAAACCTGCGCGAGATCCTGTTACACGTGATTGCTGAAACAGCCACGCATTCCGGCCATATGNNCGACAGAACCTGGTGCTGACCGACGAAACCCGTGCGGCGCGGATGAGCACCCCATAAGGGCAGCGGCGGTTGGTTTGCCAGCACCGCTGCCCGGCGAGTGTGGATGGCCCACGCGCTCAACCGCGCAGTTTCTGCATATCCTTTGTGCGCTTGCGCACCGCCTTCAGTCCGGCTTTGCCGCCGAACATCCGGTTGAGCTTTTCATCCTGGATCTGGCGGCTCGACTTGCCGGCGTAATCCACTTCCTTGCTGAGTTTGCGCCAACTGGCTAGACGGTCAGCATCCAGCTCGCCGCGGTTCACCGCCAACCGCACGGCGCAGCCTGGCTCCTGCTGGTGACTGCAATCCGCGAAGCGGCATTGGGCGGCGAGCGCTTCGATATCACTGAAGGTGCGGTCGATGTCGGCCGATTCCAACCCCAGCTCGCGCATCCCCGGTGTATCGATCAACACCCCACCGCCGGGCAGCAGGATCGCCTCTCGATGCGTGGTGATGTGTCGGCCCTGGCCATCGTTGCGCAGGCCGCCCGTGGCCAGCACTTCCGCACCGACCAGCGTGTTGACGAGCGTCGATTTGCCGACACCAGACGATCCGATGAAGGCGATCGTGGTACCTTCGCCGAGATGGACGCGCATGGCATCCATCCCTGTCTGTTCGTAGGCCGACGTTGTGATCACTTCGGCACCGGGGGCCACGCGACCTACCTCCGTCAGGCGGGCCGGGAGATCGCCGGCGAGATCGGCCTTGGTCAGCACCACCACCGGGGTTGCGCCGCTTTCCCACACTACCGCGAGGTAGCGTTCGAGCCGGCGGAGATTGAAGTCCTCATTCAGCGCCATACAGATGAAGACGGTATCGACATTGGTGGCAATCACTTGCCCGCGTTGTTCGGTGCCGGCCACCTTGCGAACAATGCAACTGGTACGCGGCAAAACATCCTGGATCACGCCCAGGTGGTCATCGCCGGCCAGCAATACCCAATCGCCCACGCCGGGGAAGGTGGTGATATCGCCGGTGTTATAGAGCATTTTGCCGGAGAGCACGGCAGGGAGTTCGCCGGATTCGGTAACCACGGTGTATTGACCCCGCTCCTGCGTAATCACGCGGCCAGGGATAAGTGTGGACTGGTGTTGGGCGGAAAAGACGCTATCGTTGGCGCCCCAGGGAAGAAGGTTCGATTCGTGCATGCGTTGGTCCTTGATCGAGGGTGGAAAGAAGGCAGGGGGTAGCGACAATCACAGTCATAGTCGGCCTCCTTCTCGATCAGCGCGTGGGCGCATGCGAATATCTGCCGCGATCATAGCAGATGCACGGCCCTCAGGGTTAGTTCCCTGGGGAAGTGATTATTGGCCCACGCGACCGTCTATGCATTCCCGCAGGAGATCGGCGTGCCCGGCATGCCGCGCATATTCCTCAATGCGGTGCACATACAATTCCCGAACAGCGATTTGGCTATCGCCAAGGCGCTCACCCAAATCGGCATGCTTCTCCAACTCGGCATCGGTGGCCGCCTGCTCCCGCTCCAGGTGGGTCAACGCGGTATCCACCATCGCTTGCTCGGGAGCAACATCGTCAAAATCGGCGTCTGGTCCGCCATAGATGAAGGGTTCGGCCTTCCCTGAAGTGATCCAGTTTCGCCAGTCGCGTTCCACCTCGGCAAGGTGGCGAAGAAGACCAAGCAGGGACATATCCGATGGCGGCACGGAGCGGGTCGCAAGCTGTTCCGCATTCAGGCCGTCGCATTTCATCAGGATCGTGTGACGGTAGCTGTGCAGGTAATCGAGATAGGTTTCTCTCTCCCCGTCGGGACTTGTGCCATCGGTGTTGCGAGGATCGTCGTCCGGATCGACCCACATATCCGGGTACACCGTCGCCTTGGTCCACCGTTTGGGCATGTCTGTCATTTCGACCTCCTACATGGATGCACGTTATGAATATCATTCACGCTATCACACGCGCGGCGTGCGAAGATGGTGGCACGTAAGGTGAAGTTGGGACCGAAAGGACAGCAACACGTGCAGATATCGGCAGACAGATTAATGCAGACCCTCGAAGCGATGTGGCAGTTCGGGGCAACCGCACATGGTGGTGTCCACCGCCTGGCCCTGACTGATGAGGATAAGGCGGCCCGCGACCTGTTGCGCACCTGGTTTGACGAAGCCGGGCTTCAGGTGCGGGTGGACGATGCCGGCAACATGATCGGCAGGCGACCTGGCACGCAGGATGTGCCGCCGCTCCTGATCGGATCGCACACCGATACGGTGCCGATGGGTGGTCGTTACGATGGCATTCTTGGCATCCTCACCGCACTGGAAGTGGTGCGCTCGCTCAACGATATGGAAGTCGAAACCGAGCGCCCGATCGAGATCGTGAACTGGACCGCCGAAGAAGGGTCGCGATTCCGTCCGTCCCTGTTCGGTTCCACCACTGCGCTGGGCATGAAGCCAATTGAGCAAGCACTGGCCACGACTGACGCCGCAGGCATCCGCTGTGGCGATGAACTGGCACGCATTGGCTACGCCGGTGAGGCCGCCAATCGCCCCACCGAGGCATACGCCTACCTGGAACTGCATATCGAACAGGGACCGATGCTGGAAGCAGACGATATCCCGGTGGGATTGGTGCAAGGGATCATCGGCCAAACCTGGTTTGATGTGACGGTCAAAGGCCGGGCAGGACACGCCGGGGCAAACCCGATGCACCTGCGTGCCGATGCGCTGGTAGCCGCTGCCCAAATGGTGCTGGAAGTGAGACAGTTGGCCACCATGAGCAACGGCTACGGCGTGGCCACCGTGGGGCAAATGACGGTTGAACCCGGGGCGATGAATGTCATCCCGTCGCGGGTAAAGTTCACCGTGGATGTGCGCTGCGCTGAGGGGGATGACCTGGCGGCCATCGCAGCGGGCCTTTCGGCCATCGCCAGACAGGTTGAAGAATTCGAAGGTGTCACGGTCGACATCACCGGCACCGAGCCGTCGGAATCGATCCCGTTTAATCCCGCGATCATGGCCGCGATTCGCGATGCGATTGCGGCGGAAGGCCTGCCGCTGCGTGAATTGTGGTCGGGTGCCGGCCACGATGCCGGACCAGCCGCGCGCCGTTGGCCAACGGGGATGATCTTTGTGCGCAGCAAGGATGGCCTCTCCCACGCCGAGGCCGAATACTCGTCGCCGGAGGACATCGCCGCCGCGACCGCAGTGCT
>DJVD01000190.1:12723-27913 GCA_002440805.1 Chloroflexi bacterium UBA6265 | reverse complement strand
TCCGCGATGCGGACGGACTCGCGGCTACGCTGCAGCTACTGCATTCGCTCGTGACGCTGGGCGTTGATGAACTGAGCGACGGCACCACCGATGACCTGCCAACCGCGATCCGGCGTATCGAGGGTGAACTCGAACGCGGATTTCCCGGATTTGCGGTTCGTGGCCTCGATTGGGATGAGATCCGGGCCGGGTTCCCGCCCGCAGCGGAGATGTCGGTCGATGATCTCGAACGGCTGGTGGCGAAATTGCAGGATGGCCACACCGCGGTGCGCCGCACGCTGCCGGTGTACAACCCGCCGTATGCCGTGGAGCTTATCGAAACGGGTGCCACGCTGCGACGCGTGCCCGCCTGGTCGGACGCTGCGCGAGCGGGCGTAGACAGTGGCTGGCAGATCGAAATCGATGACCGTCAGGGATGGCATGATCGCGCCGGATCGCCCCCACATGCCAAAGACCTGATCGCTGGTCGACGCGCGATTGCGCTGACTGGAATCAAACAGCGGGAGTTCACCGCTCGAAGTCCGGCAGGCCTGAAGCGCCAATGGACCGAGACCGCCCGACCGTTTGCGCTCGATGAACTCATCGAATCCCATGTTGTTGCTCACGACATCATCTATGTGCGGTTGGATAAATGGATCGACGGCGTCGGTATCGAGGACCGGTTTGATGAGATCATCGCTGCCAACGCGCATCGCCGCCGGATGGTGCTGGATCTGCGTGGGAACACCGGCGGCAACCTGCTGATGGCCAAGCGCATGCGGCGACGTTTCCTGCGCGAGCGCACGTTGCTGGGCACCATCCAATTCACGCGCGGCGATGGCACCCTCGCTGATCCGGTGGAGCTGTGGGACGAGCCGGGTGAACAAGGTTGCTGGCCCGGTGGGCTGATCGCCCTCACCGATGCGCTCACGTTCTCGGCCAGCGAGGATTGCCTCCACGGACTCCAGGGGTTGCCACATGTCACCGTGATGGGTGCGCCCAGTGGCGGCGGCAGTGGCCGACCGCGCACGCTACCGCTGATCGAGGGCTGGAACGTCACCGTCAGCACCGCGCTCACATTTGATCGCGCTGGCCATTGCATCGAAGGACAGGGGATCCCGGTGGATATCCCGGTAGATCCCTTCTCCGATGATTGGAAGCATCACTCCGTGCTCGGGTAGGCCACTGCTATTATTCAGGTAGGGAACGGCCCAATCGAAAGGTGAGCGCGCACGGTGGATATCTCCAGACTCTTTATCGGCATCGTGATGCTGTTCCCGGTGGCGCTGGTCGTTGCAGTGACCACGCAGGTCGAATCATGGCGCGCCGCCGTGATGGCGCTCCACCTCAATTGGGAGCGCGAGCAACGGCAAGCGGGTGCCAATGGCGTGCCGCTGGCGCAGCGCCAGGCAGAGCAGACCCAGTTTGAGGTGCTGGTGAGCGGACGACCGGTTCGCATGGTGTGGTTGCACGGCGCGATGACGCTGGCCGCAATCCTCTACGCGCTGCTGCTTGCCTGGCGAATGGATGATATTCGGTTCGTCCTTCTCTGGGTGGTATTACCGTTGGGCCTCGCGGCGATAGCCGGCGGTGTGTATGCCACCTTGCAACTGCGGGCCGCAACCACTCGCCTCGGCGCGATCAGTGCCACGCTGTATGGTCCACCGCCACCACGGGTGAAGGTGCGCACCATCCAGGTGCAGGAGCCTGCGTCCTAGAGCGAATGAAACGTGGTCTCGTGATGATGGGGTTGGAATTCGGGACTGAGCCCGCGGGATTGCAGCCAGGCCATCAGCGCATCGGAGAGCATCACCAGCGCGATCATGATGCTGCCGAGGATGGTGCCAGTCACGAACAGGGCAACCGCCCCACCGGCGATCCAGGCCAGGTTGCCAAGCACTGTCAACGCCACCAACGGTCGGTAGGGATAGCGGGCAACCACCACCAGCCACACGCTGAAACCGAACAGCGCCGCAATCAGCGGCAATCGCCAGCTTTCCGGCAGGTCGGTCCATCCCCAGGCAGTGAGTGATATCAGGAAAAGGCACGCCCCGGTAAAGCAACCGGCGGCATCGAGGAGCAGCGCGGCGTTCGGTGTGATTTTCTCGATCACCGTTTCACCTCCCCGGGAACGCTAATCGGCGATGATCAGGTCGCAGCGGATATCGCTCTCGGTATCGGGCACCTGGAGCACGAGGTCGTTGTCCTCATCCACCTCAAATTCAATCGCGATTGCCGGATCGTCGACACCCGAGCAGCCGATGGTCACCTCGGCATCGTCGCTCACGTTCACCAAATTGATGTCGACGCGGTCGTCTGCGGCGATGACATTGCTCACCCAGCCATCGCTATTCGTGGCCAGGTAGATATCGTGTTCCTTGTCGTTGAACTCCCATTCGGTGAGGACCTTGCCCGGCTCATCGTTATGGGTGATTTTCAGGGCCAGGGTTTGGTGGTCACCCACCTCGGTGGCGGTGCCGGTGTACCCCTCTTCGGGGATCAGCGCCAGGCCGTAGCCGGCGAACTCGGAGAAATTGTGTGTGGTAGCAGGGAAAAAGGCCGGGACGTAGCCGGGCTTAACGGTGTTTTCGTGCAGCACTACACCGATAATCACATCCAGGCCAACCGGGCTATTGAGCGCGCAGGTGCCATCGGCGGCGATATCGCAACGTTCGAACCAGGCGTCATCCTTCACATCCCAATCGATCTCGTCGGCAGGCTTGTCCTTTTCGAAGTCCCACTCATCGTCGGCCAGCACAAAGGTGAGCGCCACGCCTTCGGCAGGGGTGCATTCGCCGCTGGCGATCAGTGATTCGGGCGAGGGATCCTTGCCGCCACCGGGATTGATCCGGCCGGGATCGGTATCGCAATACACCACCATCACCGGCATATCAGAGAAATCACGCCGGGTTTCCTCCGCCGTCGCCTGGGGTGTGGCCGGCAGGATCAGCATGGCGATGAGCATAAGCAGGCGAATCATGGTGCAGACCTTTCGATGGAACTATTCTTCTTCCTATTGTAGTGGGTCGATATGACGATGCGATCTCTTCCCTGTGGCCAACAGACGTGTAGCATCCCGGTTTATCCAGTCGGGTGCGAATCAGGTGATCATCAATGACAGAAAATACTTCCCCATTCGAGCGCGTGATGTACGAACTAAAGCCTCGCGCGGTCACTGTGAAATCGATAGAGGACCTGACACCGCGGTACAGGCGGATCGTGTTCGCCGGCGAAGACCTCCGCGATTTCCAGTCGGCGTCCCCGGTAGACCACGTCAAGTTCCAGATCGATATAAACGGCGAGTCGATTCGTCGCGATTACACACCCCGCGCGTTCGGCGATGGCGAGTTGACCATCGATTTCGCCCTCCACGGTAACGGGCCGATCACCACCTGGGCGCGCGAGGCCGATGTGGGATCGACCGCGACGGTGTTGGGTCCGCGTGGATCAAAGATTGTGCATCCGGTGTTCGATGCGTTCGTGCTTGTTGGCGATGAAACCATGCTGCCAGCGATCGGGCGGGCGCTGGAATCTTTGCCGCAAGAGATGAATGTGCTCGCCGTGATCGAGGTGGATAAAGCCGGGGATGAGATCGCCCTGCCGACATCGACCAATGCCGATATTGTCTGGGCGCACAGGATTGGACGGGTACCGGGCGTGGCCCTCGTCTCCGCGCTGGCGACCGCCAACTGGCCGGAAGGCGATGTGTTCTGCTGGGCCGGTGGCGAGGCCAGCGCCATGCGTGATGTCCGTCGCCACGTGCTGTTCGAGCGCGACTTGCCACGCGAAAACCTCGGCATGAGTGGCCACTGGAAGCACGGTGAAAGCAATTTCGATCACCACGCGCCCATCGAGGACTAGCCGGGCATGCCAATGCGCCTCACCACACACCCCGGAGGCAGTGTGCTTGCGCGCCAATTCGACGGAACATTCGCCACCACGTAGGATGAACAACGTGTCGCGATTGGACGATGCCCTTTCACCTCCATCCGGATTCCGGTCATGACATCCCCGCGCGAATCCTCGCTGCTGCAACGCCCACTCTTCCTGATGGTCACGATCGTTATCCTGGGCATCTGTTTGCGTATCCCGATTCTGTCGGTCTCGCCGTTGCTGGATACGATCACCCACGATCTCGGTCTTTCCGCTGCCCAGGCGGGGTGGCTCAGCACCATTCCCGTGCTGTGCTTTGGCACCATCGCCCTTGTTGCACCGCACCTCACCCGCAGGTGGGGGATGGATGCGATCCTGCTGGCGATGTTCGGGGTGTTGCTGACCGGGTTGCTCCTGCGCACGCTGCCGCCGGTGTGGATGCTGTTTGGCGGCACCGTTCTCGTGGGTGCGGGTATCGCTGTCAGCAATGTCATCTTGCCTGGATTCATCAAGCGCGAGGCCCCGAACCGGGTCGGCCCGATGACCGCACTCTATTCGGCGGCGATTTCCGCCAGTGGTGCGATCGGCGCCGGCGCGACCATCCCGATCATGAAGGCGCTCGATCTCGATTGGCGCGGTGCCATGCGTTGGCCGGTCGTGATCGTGCTGCTTGGCGTGGTCGTTCTCATCCCCTGGCAGGTCAGCTCCCGCAGTGGCCGCCACCTGGCAGCCTCGGGTGTGCCCCATACCAACCTTTGGCGCAATCCGGTGGCGTGGTTTGTCACTGGCTACATGGGAATGCAATCGTTCGTGTTTTTTGCCACCACAGGGTGGTTGCCAACTTACCTCATTTCCGAGGGCATGACCGAGCAACGCGCCGGCTTCATGCTCAGCCTGGCGCCATTGTCCGGCGTGGCCGGATCGTTCATCGCCCCGTTGCTGGTGTACAGGCGCGCCGACCAACGTTGGCTGGTGTGGGTGAGTTCCGTGTTCTGCGCGGTTGGCCTGGCAGGATTCGTGTGGATGCCGCTCACCGCCACCCTGGTGTGGGTGTTGGTATTCGGGTTTGGCAGTGGAATGACATTGAGCATTGCCCTCTCGTTCATCGGCCTGCGTACACCCGATTCGCATCACGCTGCCGATCTCTCGATGATGGCGCAGGCGGTTGGCTATTCAATTGCTGCCGTGGGTCCAATTGGCATCGGCCTGGCACACGACGTGGCAGGGAACTGGCAGCTGCCGTTCGCGCTGATTCTCGCCAGCGTTGTGGTGCTCACCGTGGTTGGACTTGGCGGCGGACGCACGCGGCTGGTGAGCGATCCCGCCGCCGTTTAACAATCCCTCGACGAATCTTCCGGCCTGCGCTACGCTGCCAAGCATGACACGCAGCGATCCACCCTCCAATCCGCCAGCTTCGCCTGCTGTCCGCCCGAAAGGGCGGATACGCTTTTTCCTGCCACGGCTGGTTCCTCCGGCCAGGGGCGGCGGGCCGAACTGGCGTCGCACGTTGTATGGCGTGTGGGCGGCGCAGTTGCTGGTGATTATGGGATTCAGCATGCGGGCGCCGTTTTTGCCGATGTACTTTTCGGAACTCGGGGTAAAAACCGCGGAGGGACAGGCCGCCTGGACCGGCCTGATGCTCAGCCTCGGTGCCGGCATGATGGCCTTTACCAGCCCGATTTGGGGAGCGATTGCCGACAAGTACGGTCGCAAGCCGATGCTGGTGCGGGCCCAGTTCGCGGCGTTCGCTACCATCAGTCTCTCGGCGCTGGCGACCAGTCCGTGGCATTTGCTCAGCCTGCGCCTGGTCGAGGGCGCGATGACCGGCACGGTCGCGGCCGCCACGGCGCTGATCGCCGTCTCCATGCCGCGCGATCGGTTGGGCTACGGGTTGGGTATGGTGCAGACGGCGGTTTTCTCCGGCTCGGCACTGGGACCGTTGCTCGGGGGCGTGCTCGCCGACTGGCTGGGCTATCGCACAACCTTTGTCATCTCGGGATCGATGGCGTTTGCCGCCGGCGTGATCACGCTGGTGGTGGTGGAAGAGACGTTCGTCCGGCCCACGGCCGCCGAGAAAGCGAAGAATGGCGGCGAATCCACCTGGAAGTTTGTGCTGGGGCCAACGCTGCTGGCGCTGACGATGAGCATGCTGCTGATCCGCTTCGCGTCATCGGCAGTGCAGCCGATTACCCCGATTTTCGTCCAGATGATCAGCCACACGACGGCAGCCGTGAACACCCTTTCGGGCCTGACGCTCGGTATCCTCGGGGTCACCAGCGCGATTTCGTCGATCTACCTCGGCAAGTTGGGCGACAAGCGCGGCCACTTCCGGATCCTGTTGTGGTGCTCCATCGGTGCGGGGGTGGTGTATTTGCCGATGGCGGCGGCGCAGCATCCGTGGCACCTGATTGGGCTGCAGGCGATCTTTGGGCTCTTTGCCGGTGGCCTTATCCCCGCCGCGAACGCACTCATTGCCAGCCATACCGATGATGCCCGCCGGGGCGTGGTGTTTGGCTTTATGAACACCGCCGGCAGCGTTGGCGGCTTTGCGGGCCCGCTCGCCGGGGCGGCACTGGCGACCTCGTTCGGTATCCGGGCGACATTTGTGCTTACTGGCGTGGTGCTCTTGCTGATGGCATTTGCGCTATGGGCAAACAATCGGCGACGCCCCATGGAGGCATCGCCGGATCGTGGCTGATGAGACGTGGTCCTAGGCGCGCAGGGTTACCAGTGCCGGGTGCCACTTGGCCATGGCGGTCAGCACATCGTTGACGGCCATGTTCGCCAGGTCATACCCTTCGAACACACCATCCACAATGTGCTCGGCGAAGAACGGCAGGGAAACCTGGGCCGGCATCGAGACCACGCTGAGGGCGGTCAGGCGGGTACGAAGGTCCTGCGCGGCGCGTTGTCCGCCCGAGAGGCCGCCATAGCTGACAATTGCTGCGGGCTTGTGGTTCCACTCCTGGGAGAGATAATCAACGGCATTCGCGAGCGGGGCAATCAGGCTGTGGTTGTATTCCGGCATGACGAATGCGAACGCATCCGATGCATCGATCATGCGACTCCATTCCCATGTCTTGTCCTGGGTGTACTGCTTCAGGCGCGGATGGTTCGGCTCGGTCATCAGCGGCAGGTCGATCTCCTTGAGGTCGGCGATCCGCACGTCGAATGCGCCATGCTTTTCGGCCTCGGCGGCGAACCAGTCTGCCACGATGCGGCCCTTGCGGCCGTCGCGAATGCTGGCAATGATAATGGTAAGTACGGGTTTGGATGTGGACATGGAATCCCCTGGTGAGCGTGAGTTTGCGCCAGCTCCCGATCGGAACTCAGCAATCGTCAGCTTACCAAAGGTAACAAGATGGCGCAAATCCGGCAGGGCTTTTGGCGTGAACCGTGCCGACCTCCATCCCTTCACCACAAGAGGGAGGATACGCCTTGCTCACCCCGGCACCGTGCGGGGGGGGCGGTGATATTCCTGTCTGTTGAGACGGTCGGTGTGGCCATCGAGGCACCTGTGGAACTGCCAGGGAGCGGCCAACGGTTGGGGAGATGCATTGAGAGGCAGGCGCATCGGGTTGGCTGAGGGGTTACGCAGGATCCTCGGGGTCTTCGTAGATGACGTCCCCATTCTCCAACGGCATGGCACTACCAGGCTCAAGCCACTCTGGGCCGCTGCCGGCGGCAATCTCGGGGGATGGCTGCAAGGCAGCCATCAACACATCGGCACCCGGGTTTTCGAGATGATACTGAAAGTAGTGAGGAATGTTGTCCCCTGAATTGTCTTGTTTGGCGGGACCATTGCCAGGGTTAATACGCATTGGATTGCCTCTCGTACGCATGCAGACCTGTCACAACTATCCCCAATAGCAGCGAACCCTACACTACGAAACTTGAAAATGGCCCCGGTTCCCGCATCAAAGCACGTTCCGGGCTTATGACAATTTCTGGTTCCCGACGGTGGGAACCATTTACAAGAACTCATAACCTCTGGCCATAGGCCAGAACTGGATTTGGGAATATTGCTTCAAGCCAGTTTGGTAATACTGACAGAAAGATATTGTCAAGTCAATACGGGACTTCACCATTTCTGAGTGGTGAGGTAGGGAGAGACAGACACCCGGCATCTCGGCGTCAGCCGGGCATTAACGGTGGTTTCAGAGCCGCCGAAAAGGCGCGCACCCACCGCCAGCAGAAGGTGGTTGCTGGCGGTGGGAGGTATTGCGCGTGAGAGCATGGGCCGGGGCGATACCTGATGTGGACTGGGGTGCAGGTATCGCCCCGGGTTAGCCCTATGGCTCCCAGAGTACCGCGCGGACGAGTGTGCGATGGTCGTATTCGGCACGATCAGCGATCCATTCGCCGCCGCAGGTGATCAGGGTGATCGCCACCTCATCGGTGAAGCCCAGTGCTTCATCCGGTGGTTCCTCATCGCTGGGGAAGTTCTGCATCCATTGCACCTGGTAGAGGTAGGTTTGGGAATCGTCACCGTCAAGTTCGATGATGTCACCCTCCTGCAGCGATTCGAGGCGGAAGAACACGCCTTCCGGCACGCCCCAGTAGTTGAGGTGACCGGCGTAGATGCCATTACCTGCCTCCCCGAGCCGACTGGTCTCCTTGTACCAGGTGACATCGGTGGCACCGGTGGGCGGTTGCATGGCACCGTCGATGATCTCGAGGTACTCGATGGGTGCATCCACGCCGATCTCTGGCACGCGAATGTGCATCGGGATTGCGCCGCGGTTGCAGGGATCAATCGCCGGGGTGGCGGATGGATCCGGTGTGCCACCCACCTCCGGGGTGCCCGCTGCTGGTGTGGCATCGCAACCGAATACCGATGCATCGGGCGTTCCCGGAGCCGGAGTGGAATCGAGCGGCAGCAGTTCCTGTGATCGGGCCAGCGGCACGGCCGTGGCTGCGCCAGCTGCAATCAGGGCAGCGCCCTTGAGCATGCGACGTCGCGTGACCTGCAACCCTGCGAGGGCCAGCAATCCGGCCAGTTCAATTCCTGGTGTTCGTTGTTCCTGCGACTCCGCGGCCGGTCCCACGCCTGTGTTCGGGTACTTGGTGGGAGTCTTGCCGGTTTGCGGCGGCGGCGGGGTCTGGCAGTTGTACACGTACACCGTGGTGCCTTCGCCAACCTTCACACCAATGTTGTCACCGGCGGTGATGTTGCTGGATTTCATCAGGCAGGCCTGCTTGTTCGGCTCCACGAGCTTGTAATCGCCAGCCTCCAGGTTATTGAACGTCACCTTGCCACTCACGTCGGTGGTGCCACTTTGCACTGTAACGAAGCTGCTGCCGTTCCACATTTGCAGGTTGAACTCCTGACCGGTCTGGTTGGTGTAGCAGTACACATCGCTCACGTACTTCTCGGTGGTGCAGTTGTACTTGCTTACCACCATCCAGCCGTACTGCGGGTACGGTACGTTGAACCAGTGGCAGACGATCTTGTCGCCACCAGCGATCTTGAAGCTGAGGTCCTGGCCCACGCTGAGCGGGTATGGCTGCACGGAGCTCGTGTTGAGGCCGAAGCACTGCCACACGAACACATCCTGCATGGTGCCGGGGGCGAGCATCTCGCTGAGCACGTAGTTGCCGGGTGTGAGGCCGCCGAAGTAGACAGCACCGTTGATGCTATCACCGGTATCGCTGAAGAGGTCGACGCCAGGATCCGGCTGGTCGAGCTTGAAGGTGACGCCGTTGGTGGCCTGGGTGCAATCCGTCATCGGATCGGCGCCCCATGCATGGCGATCGTAACCTTCGGGGCAGGTCCACTTGTACACCGTGATTTCGCCATTGCCGAGGTAGTAGTTGTACCAGTTACACACGATGGTGGTGCCGCCGTGCGGGATGGTTGTGTTCCAGACACCATTGATGGTGGGAGGAATCGCCTCGAGCGAGACGGCATTCTGGACCTGGCAGATAACATATGGATTCGGTGAGTATCCTGGCGGCACCATTTCCTTCACTTGGACGGCGCCGGTGGCCACGTCGGTCCACTGCACCATGCCGCCTGCGGTGTCCTGGCTGCGCGGACCGTTGCTGTCTGTGAGCTCAAACGTCACACCGTTCATCGGAGTGGTGCAGTTGGTTTGGAACCACGTCGGCGTGGTATCTGCCGGCATGCCCTGTGGGCACTCCCACTTGTAGATGGTGACCGTGCTGGGCTCTTCGGGGATGTTGTAGAACCAGCATTGGTAGTCGTCATCGAAGCTCGGTGGCAGCGTCACAGATGGGCTGGAGGGCGAGTAATCCGTGGATTGCGCATCGTTGAGGAGCTGGCAGAAGATGGCGGGATTGCCCCAGCCTGCCGGAACGATCTCCTTAATCGTGATCTGGCCGTACAGGCCATCGATCTGGCGACCGTTGTTGTCCGACGTCGTCTGCTGGGTGCCGCTGTTGTCGGTCACCTCAAACGGGATACCTGGTTGCTCGGTTGCGCACTCGGCGCTGTAATACGAGTCCGTTTGTCCGTACAACGTACCTGGTGGGCATTCCCACTTGTAGATGGTGACGGATGTCCCATCGTCAGGGATGTTGTAGAAGAAGCACTGATAATCGTCATCAGCACTTGGTGGCAGGCTGACGGTTCCGAGCCCCATCGAGTAATCCGTAAGGGCAGGATCGTTCAGTAGCTGGCAGAAGATTGCCGGGTAACCGTAGCCCGTTGGCACGATCTCCTTGATCGTGATCTGGCCATACAGGCCATCGATCTGGCGACCGTTGGTATCCGATGTCGTTTGCTGGGTGCCGCTGTTGTCGGTCACCTCAAACGGGATACCTGGCTGCTCGGTGGCGCATTCGGCGCTGTAGTAGGCATCCGTCTGCCCGTACAACGTGCCTGGCGGGCATTCCCACTTGTAGATGGTGACGGATGTCCCATCGTCAGGGATGTTGTAGAACCAGCACTGGTAATCGTCATCAGCACTTGGTGGCAACGTCACGGATCCGTTTCCGGCCGAGTAATCGGTGAGGGCAGGATCATTCAGCAACTGGCAGAAGATCGCCGGGTAGCCGTAGCCGGACGGAATCAGTTCCGTGATGGTGAACTGCCCTTGCAGCCCATCGATCTGGCGGCCGTTGGTATCGGATGTCGTTTGCTGCGTGCCCGTGGTATCAGTCACTTCAAACGGGATCCCCGGCTGCTCGGTGGCGCACTCGGCGCTGTAATACGCGTCGGTTTGGCCATACATTGTGCCTGGCGGGCATTCCCACTTGTAGATCGTTACCGAGGTGCCATCACCAGCTACCGGTACGTTGTACCAGTTGCAGTAGAAGAGCATGTCAGCAACGACCGTGGCGGTGATACTGCTGCCATTCACAGGTTGCATCGCGAAGTCGCCCGGAGTCGGCAGATCGGACAAGCCGATGGTCGCGCAGAACACTGCACCGATCTGGTGTGTGGCAGGGACGGTCTCGGTGAGCGGATAGCTCCCGGATTCCACACCGCCCATCATCACTGCGCCGTTGATGCTGTCACCGGTATTGGTCTGCACATCGAACTCGGGATCAGGGCGATCCAGCACGAAGGTGACACCGTTCATCGCGGTCTGGCAATTCTGGAAATACCAGGCGAAGTCGCTGTTCGGCGGCGGTGTGGTGGCGCACTCGTACTTGTACACCATCACCGTGCCGGGACCTGTGTTTGTCGGGCCCATCCCACCTTCGGGGATGTTGTAGAACCAGCACTGGTAATCGTCATCGGCACTCGGAGGCACGGTGACGGAATCGCCGGTGCCCGTGATTTCCTGGCCGGGCTGTCCATTGAGCAGCTGGCAGAAGATCGCCGGATCGCTATAGCCAATGGGGATTATTTCCTTGATCGTGACTTCTCCATAGAGTCCATCGATCTGGCGGCCGTTTGTATCCGATGTTGTCTGCTGCGTGCCGCTGGCATCGGTCACCTCAAACGGGATATTTGGTTGCTCTGTGGCGCACTCGGCCTCGTAGTAACTCATTGCCTGGCCGAGCATGGTTCCACTCGGGCATTCCCATTTGTAGATGGTCACGGACATGCCATCGCTGGGGATGTTGTAGAAGAAGCACTGGTAGTCATCACTTGCGCCTGGTGGCAGCGTGACGGATCCGTTCCCCGACGAGTAATCGGTGAGGGCGGGATCGTTCAGCAACTGGCAGAAGATAGCCGGTGGACCATACCCGGTCGGGATCTTTTCCTTGATCGTGATTTGACCGTCCAGGCCATCGATCTGGCGACCGTTCGTGTCCGAGGTTGTCTGCTGGGTGCCACTATTGTCGGTCACCTCAAACGGCACGCCGGTCTGCTCGGTGGCGCACTCGGCGCTGTAGTAGCTATCGGCCTGGCCGTACATCGTGCCTGGCGGACACTCCCACTTGTAGATGGTGACGGATGTGCCTTGCACCGCAGGTTCTTCGCCGAACCAGTCGCAGATGATCGTCTCATCTTCCAGGGTGTCGATCGGGAAACCAGATTGCTGGAAGGCGTAGCGCGCATATGGCTTGGTATTGCCGAAGGTAGTGTTGCCTTCGCAGAACAACCCTTGTTTGATTCCTGCGGTCGTCTGGAAATCGAGCATCCAGTTATCCACCGCCAGGGTCCCGAAGGTGACCTGCCCAGGGAACTGGATGGCGTTGGCCGACGATGACCCGCCACCGCCNNCTTTAGGGGGTCGCCGCTGGGAACTGTATCCGGATTGGATCCCGCCGGACACCAGAACAGGTTCACTTCGATGTTCGCTGGCAACCCTTGCGGGGTTTCCGTGGGCGTCTCGGTTTCGGTCGCAATCTCGGTTTCGGTCACAGTCTCTGTGGCCGTTTCCGTTACGACTTCTGTTTCCGTTGCTGTTTCAGTTTCAAGCGGCACGAGTTGTTTGGCCGATTCTGCCTGTTGCAGGTCGATGGCGGCAGCCTGGGCCAGGGTGGCGGCAGAGAGGCCGGGCAGGAGTGGTGAAAGAAGACTGCCCAACATCATCATCACCGAAAGGGCGATGATGAGCGATGCGCCGTGCGATTTGCCAGCGCGTGTGCGTCGGATTGGTCGGGTGCGTGTCAACATGGCGTTCATCTCCTCACGATGTCTTTTCAACTGACGGCTGTACGGTCGGTAATCCCTGGCCCACCCACGCCCGGAATCCACCACGAAGGTTGGCGACATTCGAAAAACCCAGCGCCTGGAGGGTTTGGGTGGCCAACGCCGAGCGATGACCTCCTGCGCTCATGACAATGAGGGGCGTATCGTGGGTGATTGCCGACCGGTATCCCGGATGGCCGGGATCGACGGCAAATTCGAGTACGCCGCGGGGAATGTGGATGGCTCCGGCGATAGAGCCAGTTAGAGCCAGTTCTTCCGTTTCCCGAATATCCAGCAATGTGGTATCACCACGCTTGAGGGCATGAAAGGCTTCTTCGGGTGTGAGATTTGGGATTTTGGCCAGTGCTTCCGCCACGAGCACGGCACTGGTAATTCTCATAGCCTGCCCTTTCCATACGTCGAGTACAACAACGGCCTGATCGTTGAATGTTCCGGAAGCATCAATGGTTCAGGCCTGTGCACGCATCATGCACGGCGGTTATGGGTAAACACATCGGCAAGAATTACCCAATTCGGGCGCGTTCCCCGATAGTGGCCACCTCGCGGCGGGTAAGGACACCTATCCTGGCGAGCACATTGCTCACGTGACTGTCGTCAATCGGCCGGAGATGCAGAGGCTGTCGGCACCTGGTACCAATGGCAATAGAAGAGTTTGTCGGCGGTTACGGGGGCGAAGATGGTATCGCCGTTGAGTGATTGCGGCTTCATCTGGGCCGGCCCCGGCAACTCCGCTTTGCCGATTTCGGCGCAGAATACCGCGCCGATCTCGTGATTCGGCATCATAACCGTCTCGGTCAACGAGTAATCCCCAACTTCCAGGCCGCGCATCGTCACCGCGCCAGAGAGGCTATCGCCGGCATTGGATTCGATATCCGCATCTGGTGTGTCCAGCACGAAGGTAGCTCCGTTCTGTCGCGTGGTGCAGTTCTGGAAATACCAGGCGTATGTGCTGTTCGGCGGTGGAGTAGAGGCGCACGCGTAGGTGTACACCAGCACATCGCCGGTGCCGGTGGCGGATAGACCGGAGGGGATGTTGTAGAACGAGCACTGGTACTCGTCATCCGCGTCCGGCGGCACGGTGACGGAACCATCGGAACCGGTGATCACCTCGCCGGGTTGTCCGGCGAGGGGCGTGCAAAAGACGGCCGGGGTTTCGTAATCCTCGGGCACGATTTCTGTGATCGTCACCTGGCCCACGAGATTATCAATGTGGCTGCCATCCTCCACCGAGGTTGTTTGTCGGTTACCGTTATCGTCGGTCACGTCAAACACCACATCTATTTTCTCGCCCTCGCACTGGAGCTCGCCCTGGTAATAGCCCAGCGGCTGGCCGGTGAGTGTGCCAGCAACGCACTCCCACGCGAAAATGGTGACGGAAATGCCGTTGGCGTTCGCCGGAGCCATCGGTGATGCCTGCGCGGTAGCAGCCGCATTTGCCGATTCCGGGGTAGATGCGGGATTCGATGGTTGCGCTGGTTGCCTGGCGAGGTCGGGCGACTGCTGGCCGATCCGCATGTCGGCGGCGGCAACGGACAGTGAAAGAGGAAAGAGCAGGCCTCCCAACAACATCATCAGTGCGAATGCAATGGCAAGGGACGTACGCGGCAGCAGGGCGAGTGAGGGCCGAATTATCCGACGAGGATATGTCATCATCGTTTCTCTCTTTCCTCCATGTGACCGGCAAGTCCTGCTGTTATTACAACCTGAACTTCAACGCAGCGTTCGTGGTCACTATCTCGAAAACTCCCCAATGCGGGCGCGCTCTCCGATGGAGGCCGCTTCACGGCGAGTGTGGACCTCCAGCTTGGCGAGCACATTGCTCACGTGCCGGTTGACCGTGCGGGCGGAAATGCACAGCGCATCGGCGATTTCCTTGTCGCTGAGCCGGCGGGCCAGCAAGTAGAAAACTTCTTCCTCACGCTCGGTAAGGCCGTAGCGCTCGCCAATACCGTCGGGCGGAACCGGCGTGCCGGCGACGATTTCCTGCACGCGTGCCGCCGCCGTATCGCGTGTCTCGGCGGTGAGTTGCTCCAGCGATGCCCATCGACCTTTGGCAATTGCGGCGGTGTAGCGCTCGTCTCCCAATGCTTTCTGCACCGAGGCAACAATGGCGTGATAATCGGCCGATTCGTGCTGCTGCAACGGCATGTTGGTCGATGTTCGCGCGATATCGACCGCGCCGAGGATGCGGGCGGCCAGTTCGGCTTTACCCGCCTCGGCCAGCCAGTGCGCCATTGCCTGCAACCACACAAGCATCCCGCGGGG
>DJVD01000190.1:0-12685 GCA_002440805.1 Chloroflexi bacterium UBA6265 | reverse complement strand
TCGAGCGTGACGGCCAGGCCGCGGGCATCGCCGACCGAGCGATCGATTTTCAGAGAGGCCAACGTACTGCGCATGGCATCGTGGTAGCGGTGCAGTTCATATTGGGCAATGCCCATCGTATCGAGGCTGTGCGAGGCGCCATGGATATTGCCGAGTTCGGTGAAGGCGGCCGTGCTTTCCTCGCAGAGGTCGATCACACGCTGCCAATCGCCGTCGTCGAGCGCAAGGATGGCAAGGTTATTGAGGGCACCGGCGATGCCATCGGCATCGTTTGCGGTGCGATACCACTCCAGGCTGGTCTCCATACGAGTCGTGGCGCGTTCGCGCTGGCCGCGGCGATTATCCACCAGCGACAGCACGCGCCAGGCCTGGCCATGCACGCGCGGATCGGTCTCTTCATTCGCCAGGCTCAATGCCTGTTCGGCATACAGTTGGGCGACCTCGGGTTTGCCCCGCTCCAGGGCGATCCAGCCGGCGGTGACCAGCGCAGTGGCCAAATCTCCCTCTCCGAGCGCGGTTTGCCACCGGGACGAGATGGCGATGTCCATCCAGAACTCGGCTTCTGCCAACAGGCCGCGAATGCGCCAGTATCGGAAAAGTGAGCATGCCAGTTGGACGTAGAGATCTCCGTAGTTGTTGCGCGAAAGCCAATCCAGGCTGGCAAGAATGTTCGGGAGCAGGGCATCAATCGTGGCGACCGTCTCAGGTTGGCGCACGCCAATCAACTCCGGGCCGAGCCGGGTCGTTTCATCCAGGCAGGCACGGGCAAGGCGTACGTGCATGTTGTGCGATTCGCCACTTGCGTCCAGCTTGAGGGCGGCAAAGATCCGCATGGTGGCAAGGAGTGAGCAGGTGCCGGACTCGCCCGGCGAGAGCTGCACCAGGCTGCAATCGGCCAGGTCAATGAGATCTTCCAGCGAATCCCCCTCATCGCCGCAGACAACCAGTGCCATTTCTGGCGAAACAGCCCCGTTCAGCACCGCGAGGCGACGAAACAGCCGCTGTTGCGCTTCAGGCAGCAGGTCGTAGCTCCAGGCGATGGTGCTGCGGAGTGTGCGTTGATGCTCCGGTTTGTCGACCGGACCACCCACCAGCAGCGAGAAGCGATCGTTGAGGCGTTCGCACATGGCCTTGGGGCCAAAGGTAGGCAGGCGGGCGGCCGCCAGTTCCAGTGCCAGCGGCAGGCCATCGAGCTCGCGCACCAGGGTGGCGATATCGCCCGCATTCTCGGGGCTAACACTAAACCCGGGGTCTACCCGGCGTGCCCGGGTAACGAGCAGTTGCACGCTGTCATAGGCAAGCAATGCGGGGAGTGAACAATCCGCATCCTCCCGAGGTACCTGCAGTGGTGGCACCCGCAGCATATGCTCATCGCTCAGGTGCAGCACCACCCGACTGGTCGTGAGCAGTTGCACGTGCGGACAGGCGGCGATCAACCGGGGCAGGAATGGTAATGGCAGCAAATGTTCGAGGTTATCGAGCAACAGCAGCAGCCGGGTAGCGCGCAGGTGATCGATGACCCGCGTTTCCCAGCTCTCGGCACCATGCGGGGCAATCCCCAGCGCCTCGCCAATCCGCACGCCCACGCGATTGCGATCCGGCAAGGTAGCAAAGCTGATGGTAAGCGTCGGCACGGTATCACCCACCCGGGTGATTACTTCCTCGGCGAGGCGCGTTTTACCCACGCCCGCGGGTCCGGTGAGATTCACCAGTCGCACTGCGGGATTCTCCAGAAGATCAAGCAGGAACTGAACCTGATGGGTGCGACCGATCAACGTCATTGTCGGCACCTCGCGCATTTTGCGCTGCACGTCGGGAATTTTCGTGGCCTGAGTATAGCTTATGCAATGCACATTGTGACTATTTTGTCGGGAGTTTTCCAGGGAATCGGTTGCCGCTCGAGTATGATTGTATACAGTGATGTGACCATGCCTCGAAAGGATTTCGCCCGTGAATCAGGATGCCAGTGTGATCATTCGCGATACCGATGCTTCCCGCGCGGCGCACGCTTGTGTGCCGGTGGCCAATGTGCGCCTGCGGCGTGGACATTTGGCTGACCGCATGGCCACGAACCGGCGCGTTTCGCTGCCGAGCCAATACGATCGCCTGGTGGATAGTGGCACGATCGCCAATTTTGCGATCGTCGCGGGTCGTGAAAAGGGCGAGCACCGGGGCATGGTATTTGTCGACTCCGATGCCTACAAGTGGATGGAGGCCGCCAGCTGGAGTCTCGCCACCGTGCCCGACAAGGGCCTGAAGGCGCAACTGGAAGGCGTGATTGCGCTGGTGGCGGCCGCCCAGGCGAAAGATGGTTACATCAATACCTGGTACCAAAGTCGCGATGCCGAGCGATTTACCAATTTGCGCGATGATCACGAGTTGTACTGCGCCGGGCACCTGATCCAGGCTGCCATTGCGCATCATCGCTGCACCGGCGAGACGAACCTGCTTGATGTGGCCGTGAAGTTTGCCGACCTGCTGTGCGATTCGTTCGGTCCCGGCAAGATTGAACAGGTAGATGGTCACGCCGAGATCGAGATGGCGCTGATCGAGCTATCGCGCGAGACGGGTGAGTCTCGCTATCTCGACCTGGCCGCGTACTTCCTTGACCTGCGGGGACACGGCTCGATTGGTGGCAAGGACTACCATCAGGATGCCACGCCGCTGCGCGACCAACACCAGATGGTGGGGCACGCCGTGCGGGCGGTGTACCTGAACGCAGCTGGTGCCGACCTGGTTCACGAACGACTCGATGCCGAAATGCGTCGGGCCCAGTTTGCGATGCTGGCCGATATGCTGGAGCGCAAAAGTTATGTCACCGGCGGCATTGGCTCGCGGTATGAGGGTGAGGCCTTCGGCCTCGACTACGAGCTACCCAATAACCGGGCCTATGCTGAAAGCTGCGCCGGTATCGGCGCCATCATGTGGCTGTGGCGACTGTTGATGCTGGAGGCGAAGGACGATTCGTTCCTCGCTGATACCATCGAGCGCATTCTCTACAACGCTGTACTGCCTGGTGTGTCGCTGGGCGGCGATGAGTACTTTTATCAAAATCCCCTGCGCGATGAGGATGGATCCCATCGACGTCGCGGCTGGTTCGAGTGCGCCTGCTGTCCGCCGAATATCGCTCGATTGCTGGCGCAATTGCCCGGCTATTTCACCAGTGTTACCTCGCGCCGGTTTGGCGAAAGCGATGCCCGTCACGACCAGGTATGGATCCATCAATACGCCGATGCCGAGTTGACAATTCCGCTGCTTGGCGGCGGCGTGATGCAGGCAAGCATGGTGACCCGGTATCCCTGGGACGGGGAGATCAATTTCGAGATTACTGATTTGCAGCACGCTGGCGATTTCACCCTGGAACTGCGCGTGCCCGATTGGGCGTTCAATGCCAGTGCCACCCTTAATGGCGATGCGCTGCCGGCCGCCGAGGCTGCGCCGGGACAGTACCTCACTATTCGCCGTCAATGGCAGGTGGGGGATGTGGTGACCATGAGCATCCCAATGCCGGTGCGGCGGATCGTGTCGCATCCGCGGGTATCAAACAATGCCGGGAAGGTGGCGCTCATGCGTGGTCCCCTGGTGTATTGCATTGAGGAAACCGACAACGAACTCGGCGATGTCCGTGATGTGGTGCTGCAGGACGATGTGCTGGTGACTGCGGCCTACCGCCCCGGATTGCTGGGAGATGTGGTGACGTTGAGCAGCCACGCCCTGCTGGAATCACCCGCCCCTGCCTGGAACCGGGCATTGTATCGCAACCTCGATCTTTCGGGCGGCGATGCCGCGGGTATGAGTGAAGTGCAGATCCATGCCGTGCCGTACATGGTGTGGGCCAATCGTGGCGCCGGCCCCATGACCGTCTGGTTGCGCCGCCGGTAGTTCGCCANNCCGGGCGCACGAGTGGTCAATCACAATGTCTGCCGCCACGAGTCCCGCCGTCAGGTACGCCCGGGGTTGATTCCCCGGGCGCAGGGAGCGGGTTACCCACGAACAGAACCCGCCCCATGCCCGATCTTCGAATCGGTCAGGACGGGTCTACGTTCCGCCACGAATCCCGGCATCACGTACGCCCGGGGTTGATCCCCCGGGCGTTTTGACTGACTCTTGACTGATGAATTGCGACCCGTTGAACCCGCTACCTGGTGCGTTCGGCCCGGATCATCCGCGTCCACACCCACCAGACGCCGAACACCAGCAGTAGCAAGATGACCACATACTGCAGGTAGCCGACATATTGCTCAACATGGTCCCAGTTATCGCCGAGGATATAGCCGGCCGTAATCAGCACGGTATTCCAGACCAGCGATCCGCCTGCAGTGAAGAGGACAAATGTTGCCAAGGGCATTTTGCGGAGCCCGGCGGGGATACTGATAAGGCTGCGCACAATCGGCACCACGCGGCAGAGTGCTACCGCCCAGCCGCCATAGCGGGCGAACCAATCATTGGCGGTATCGATATCGGCTTCCTTGAACCCCAACCACTTGCCCCATTTCCGCACCATAATGCGCACACGGGTTTCGGTAAACACATATCCAACGTAATAGAGGATGAGCGCACCCAGCACCGAACCGATGGTGGCCGACAGGATCGCGAGGAAGATATTCATGCTGCCCTGGCTGGAATTAAACCCGGCCAATGGCAAGATAATTTCGGATGGGATTGGGGGGAACACGTTTTCCAGTGCTACCAGGAACGCCAGGCCGGGATAGCCAAGCGCGTCCATCACGCTGGTAGCCCATTCCGACATATTGCCAAGCAGGTCGCCCATAAATGAAAAGTACTCCGGTTGAGACCAGCAAAAAAGATCCGCATTCCGGATCTGCTCGGTACATGATACGTCGAACGCCTGCCACCGGACACAGAAAAGCAACAAACGCGGGTCGCGCCGGAACGTAAAATAGCAGGGTTGTGGTGCGGTGATACCCGGCTCGAATCGTTGCTGGATACATCGCGTGGTTTTACGAAGAAGGTCACTATGTTCCTTGCACTCAAGGAGTTCAAACACGCAAAGCTGCGTTATGCACTCGTTACCGGGGTCATCGCAATGGTGGCATCACTGGTTTTCATCCTGTCGGGATTGGCGAACGGGCTTGCAGCCGGCAATTCGGAGGCCATCGAATCGATGGACGCCGATCGGTTTGTTACTGCGGTGGGAGCCGAGCTCTCCTTCGATCGCTCGCGCATTGGCCCGGAAACCGTGCAGGCGGTGACGGATGCCGATGGCGTTGAGGATGCCCAGCCCTTCAGCACTGTCATGGGCAATGTACGCGTCTCCGATTCCGATGACCTGGTGAGCGTCAGCGTGATTGCCGTGCCGGTGGAATCATTCCTCGCACCCGGCGCTACGTCTGGTACCAGCCTGGCCGACAATCCGGAGGGCATCGTTATCGATCAATCGTTGGCCAATGAGGGCGTTGAGATCGGCGATACGCTGGTGTTCGAGCCCAGCGGCGCGGAGCTTGAGGTGGTAGGCATCACCGATGGTTATCAGTATCGACTTGCGCCCACAGTGATCATGAACCTCGATCGGATCACCGAGATCCAGCCCGACCTTGAGAATGTGGTCAACGCCATTGCCGTGCGTGGTGATGGTGCCACGCTTGACCTGTTGCCGGAGACCGTCGAGAACATCGAAATCGCCGACCAGGGCACAATTATCCAGAACCTGCCGGGCTACACCGAGCAGTCCCTCACCCTGTTGCTTATCCAGGTATTCCTGGTGGTTATTGCCGCCGGAATCATTGCTGCCTTCTTCTTCATCCTCACCTTGCAGAAAATGTCTGAACTTGGCGTGATGAAGGCGCTTGGCGCCACCACCTGGGTATTGGCGAAAGCGCTGATTATCCAGTCGATCATCCTCGGCATTATCGGCGTGCTGATCGGGATCGCCGCTGGTTGCCTCGTCTGGTACCTGGCCGAGGGATTTGTGCCATACCAGGTTCGATGGGAACAGATGGCGATGTACGGCTCCATCCTGTTGATCGTGGCCATCGTCGGCACGCTTCTTTCCCTGGTTCGTATTGCCCGCGTCGATCCACTCGATGCCATTAACAAGGTCGCCTAAGGGCATCGGAGGATTCATGGAAACGCCAATTCTTTCAGTCAACGAAGTCAGCCGGCATTTCGGTTCAGGAGAATCCAGGGTCGATGCGCTCAAGGCCGCCCAATTCGAGGTGAAGGCGGGCGAGTTGGTGGCGCTCATCGGCCCGAGCGGTTCCGGCAAGAGCACGCTGCTCAGCATCGCCGGGGCGCTGCTGCGTCCATCCTCGGGAGAGGTGATCCTGGGCGGGGAGCATATCGCCGAAATGAAGGGTACCCAGCGCACAAGGCTGCGGCTGGAGCGTATCGGCTTCATCTTCCAGGCATCCAATCTCGTTTCCTACCTTACAGGAGCCGATCAGGTGCAGCTCATCGGCAAGCTGCTGGGGTTGCCGGATAAAGAGGTAAAGGAGCGCGCCGCCCGCTTGCTGGACGAATTGGGCATGGACAAGCGCGCCAACCATTACCCCGAGCAGCTTTCCGGCGGTGAGCGGCAGCGAATAGCCATCGCCCGGGCGTTGATGAACCAGCCCGACCTGATCCTGGCCGATGAGCCAACCGCCAGTCTCGATAGCCAGCGCGGCCGCCAGGTGGTGGAGCTATTGGCCGATGAGGTGCATCGTCGCGGCACAGCCGGTATTCTGGTGACACACGACGAGCGCCTGATTGATGTGTGCGACCGTGTACTACGCATTTCCGATGGCGAGGTAACCGAGGCCTAATTCCATTCGATGAACACGGTCATTGAAGGCTATCTGAATATTGGTGGCGTGCGGCTACGTGCTCGTGAACAGGGCGAGGGAGTGCCATTGCTGCTCACATCCGGTGGGCCCGGCGGCTGCGATATCCTGGCTCCGGTGGCCGGGATGATGGAGACCGTGGCCCGGGTCATCCGTTGGGAACCGCGAGGTTGCGGCGAAAGCGATCGCGTTGGCCCCTACGATGTGGCCACCACCCTGGCCGATATGGATGCCATTCGCCAGCAGTTCGGCTACGAGCGCTGGATTGTGGGCGGGCACGCGCACGGCGCCTTCCTTTCGCTGGCCTACGCACTCACCTATCCACACCACACACTGGCCGTGATCTATCTCGCTGGCATCGGAGTGTTACGCGATCGGGCCTGGCATATCGAGTACAGCGACAAGCGCGATCTCGTGGGTGAAGCCGAGCCCGATTATGCGTTCCCGCTCAATGAAGACGTGCATCGCGAGAGTAGCGTTAGCGCCGACGAGTGGTGTCGCGACCCCATGTTGCTGCGCCGCATCAGCGAGCTGGATATTCCGGTGATGGCGATCCAGGGCGGCAAGGACATCCGTCCCAACTGGCCCGCCGAGCAACTGGTGAACCTGCTGCCAAACGCCAGCATGGTTACCTTGCCGGATGCCGGCCACGCCCTGTGGCTGACCCATGCCGACACCCTGTCGACCATGCTGAATGCCTTTCTCCACGGCTTGCCGGTCGAGTAGTTTCCCCCTGCCAACGGGTGGTTTCGCACGCCACCGCTGCACTCCCATGACGTTCCAAAATACGTAGTGATCTATAAAGAACGGTATTTTACTTTGCATATGAGGATATAGATTTATGTTCATTAGGCGTTGACACGATTTGACCTGACCTTTAGCCTAAGGACGTGATCGTGGCTGGCGATCACTGCACATGAATAACGGGAACCGCTGGGAATCGGATGCGAGGGCAACTGAACGGAGGTTCACGCGTGTGCGTTCGCAATGGCACATCCGTGCCAAGGGAAAGGAATCTTCATGATTCGACGTGTTCTCGCACTCGTAGCAGTGGCATCGTTGCTGTTGGCCTCGGCGGCAGTCATGGCCAAGCCGGCAGATAATCCGGGGAACAGCGGCAACGCCCCGGGTCAGAGCCAGGAAGCACCAGGTAGAAGCGGCGAAGCGCCAGGGCATACAGGCGAAAACCCGGGCCACAGCGAAGACGGCCCTGGCGATAGCTCGGCTGCACCGGGACAAACGGGTACGGCACCAGGCAAGGCTGGTGTAGCCACTGCTGGTAGCCCCGAGGCCGAGGTGGATGAAGCCGACGTCGTTGGCAGCCCGGAAGCGAATGCGGACGGTGTCCTTGAAGAAGAACCGGGCAACAGCGCTGCGGCCCATGCCTGCCAGAAGGACGGTTACCTGCAGCTTGCACCGGCGGACGATGCCGACGCTCCGTTTAGGAATACGGGCGATTGCGTGAGTTATGCCGCCCAGGGTGGCGAGTTGGTAGATGTCGAAGGCGACGCACTTCGGGCGAGTCCCGTGGCCAGCCCCGAGGTTGATTAACCCGGGCTAGTCCACAAACATCAGACCCGCCCACCAGCCAATCAGGCCGGGGGCGGGTTTGGTATTTGGTTTGAGCATGCAAAAGGTCGCTAGGCTTGAGCGTCGCGTGAATCGCCGAACTCGGTGACCTTCGGTCGCCATTGCCGCGAGTCATCGATACGCTCCGCAAGCACCTCGACGATGTTTTTGGTCGATCGTCCCTCGAAATGCTCAATCTGCTGGTGGCAACTGACGCCAGCCACCGAGATCGTCACATCCATCGGCGTGGCCCGGATCGCAGGGAACAGCCGTTCCTCGCCGATTTTGCGGCTGATCTCGTAATGCTCTTCCTCGTAGCCAAATGACCCTGCCATGCCACAGCAGCCGGCACCACTCTCGGTGGGGCGGCAGCCGCTGGCGCGCAGCATCTGCATGCTTGGATCTACGCCAATTAACGCCTTCTGGTGGCAGTGGCCATGGAAGAACACTTCCGGCCCGGTGCTGTCCTTCCAGTGGATGCCGAGATCGTCCTTTTCCGCCAGCTGGCTTAGCCACTCGTCCAGCATGAACGAGTGCTTCGCCACCAGGCGAACGTCTTCCTCATCCGGCAGCAGGTCGATGTACTCATCACGCAAGGTCAGGATACAGCTCGGTTCGGTGCCGACAATGGGGATTCCCTGGCGGGCATAATCGGCCAGCAGGGCGACATTCTTGCGGGCATTGCGGCGGGCCGGTTCGATGAGTCCCTTGCTCAGCATGGGACGGCCGCAGCATACCCGTCGTTCTTCCAGCACTGCCTCGAAGCCCGCAGCTTCGATCAATTTCACCGCCGCCAGGCCGATTTCAGGATAGTTGTACGTGGCGAAGGTATCGTGGAAATACACCACCTTGCCGCGTCGCACCGGCGCCACCGGGTGGGTTCGGCGCCAGCTGCGGAAGCGGTTGACGAAGGTACGCGTGATGAATGGCGACATCTTCCGCGCCGAATGCACACCCATCGTGCTCATCAGTGGTCCGGAGATGCGGGAGCTGATCATGAGGTTCGCCAGCGGTGCTACCGGGCTGGCGATTTTCGCCAGCGTGTGGATATGACCCATTGCCAGGGTGCGCAAGGGTACCCGGTTTTTCTCATAGTACTGGCTCATGAACTCGATTTTGATCTTGGCCATGTCCACACTGCTGGGGCACTCGGTTTTGCATGCCTTGCAGCTGAGGCAGAGATCCATCACCGATTTCACTTCTTCGGAGGCGAATTCCTCTGGATTGAGCAGGTTACCGGCCAGCGCGTTCCGTAAGGCGTTGGCGCGACCGCGGGTCGTATCTTTCTCATCGCGCGTGGCCATATAGCTGGGGCACATGGTGCCGGTATCGGTTTTGCGGCACACTGCCGCCCCGTTGCACATCTCCACCGCGCGGAGGAATCCGCCCTCGCGATCGAAGTTAAGGCGCGTCTTGAGTTCGATCGGTGCGTACTTCGGTCCGTAGCGCAGGTTCTCAGTCATTGAAGGCGCATCGACGATTTTGCCCGGGTTCATCAATTTGTCCGGATCGAAGATCGCCTTGAACTCGCGCATTTTCTGATATAGCTCGGGGCCGAAGATCTTCTCGTTGAGTTCCGAGCGCTGCAAGCCATCGCCATGCTCGCCGCTCATGTAGCCGCCAAACCGGGCTGCCAGTTCTGCCGCCTCAAAGGCCAGTTCGCGCATGGCTTCCACGCCTTCGATGGTTTTCAGGTTGAGGAGTGGCCGCACATGGAGACAACCGCTGGAAGCGTGCGCATAGAACGCGGCGGTGGTGCCATGGCGCTCCACCATCCGTTGCACCGTGGCCACGTATTCCGGCAAATGCTCTACCGGCACCGAGACATCCTCGATTACCGGGATTGGCTTGGCATCGCCACGTACGCTCATCAGCAGGCCAAGGCCGGCCTTGCGGACATTCCACACCTGCGCCTGCTTTTTGGGATCGAGTAACACCTGCGCATCCACCATCAGGCCGATACCACGATGGGCGAGATGGGCGACGCACGCATCGCATTTCGCCTGCAGTTCTGCCTCGCTGGCTCCGTAGAATTCCACCGCCAGCAATCCGGCCGGGTCGCCATGAATGAACGAGATCTGGTTGGCGTAGCCCGGCTGTTCGCGGGTGAGGTTGATCAGCATCCGGTCCATCAGCTCAATGGCGCTGGGATTTACCTCAAGGATGGCGTTGGTGGCCTCCATCGCCTTCACAAGGTCGTCGAATTGCAGCAGCACCAGCGCAGTGCGCTCCGGTGTGGGCACGAGATCGAGCGTAACCGTAAGCAAGGTGCCGAGGGTGCCCTCGGACGAGGCGATCAGCCGCGCCGGGTTGAATGCGTCGTCATCCACAAGGAATTCATTCAGGCTGTAGCCGGTAGCACGTCGCCAATGAGGCGGAAAATCGCGCTGGATCAGGTCGTAGTTGGCGGTGCGGAAATCGAGCAGTTGCTTCAGCAGCCGTCCGGTGGCATCGTTGGTGCGCGATTTGGCGATATGTTCGGCCATGGTGGCGCGGCCAAGATCGACGGTATCGCCGTTGGGCAACTGCATGCGCACAGCGGAGATGTTGCGGGCGGTCATGCCGTACAAAATCGAGTGCGCGCCGGCAGCATTGTTGCCAACCACCCCGCCAATGCTGGCGCGGTTGGAGCTACTGGGATCGGGGCCAAACATCAACCCCTGGGGCTTCATCTGCCGGTTGAGGTGATCGAGCACCATGCCCGATTCCACGGTCACCTGGCGCGCTTCGGCGTTCATGGAAACCATGCGGGTGAGGTATTTGCTGGTATCGATGATCAGCGCTGCACCCACCGATTGCCCGGCCAGGCCCGATCCACCGCCTCGCGGCAGCACCGGCACGCCGTGGCTCGCGGCCAAACTGACCGCACCGATGACATCATCCTGCGTTTTTGGAATGACGACGCCAACCGGATCGATCTGGTAGTTGCTGGCGTCGGTGGAGTAGAGCATGCGGCTGACACGATCGAAGCGCACCTCACCCTGAACCCGCGCTTCCAACTCGGCCTGCAAAATGCTGGCAGTCTCGTAATTGGCTCGGTCGGGCCAATCACGCGGTTTGACTTCTTCGACAGGTTTGGAAGACGGGCGCCTCAGCATTGCCATGGGTATGGGTTCCTCGAGGGATAGCGAGCACCGAAGTGATCGGCAGAGTCCTTTTGGCAGTGTAGCACCGCTGCTTTAGCGGCGGTTCACCACGACAGGGACAGTGTGCCAGCCGCTGGATCCATCGGGGATAGGGGAGGCTTCTTCATCGGTTTGCACGCTGCCGTCTTCGGCGATCATCCGCACTACCAACGTGTGGTTGCCCGCAGGTGCCGCCCAATCGTATTGCCACAGGCTCCAGGCCACACCATCCGGATTCGGCTCCTCGGTGATGCGGGCTGCGTTCCAGCTATCACCATCATCGGTGCTCACCTCAACGCCCTTCAGGCCACCATCGCCGCCGAAGGCGATCCCGCGCACGATGATGGGGCCTTCATTAAGGTTGCTGGTGCGTTTCGGGAAATCGATGCGACTCATGGGCTTCACCACGGCCTCATTGGTCCAGCCGCGCTCCTCCCAGTAACCAAGTTTGTCGGTGGTGGCAATCTCGATTTTTGTGATCCACTTCACGCTTTTCATGCCATACAGGCCAGGGATCATGGCCCGCATCGGCGCGCCATGATTATCCGGTAGCGGCTCACCGTTCATGCCCCACACCAGGAACGCCTGTGGCTGCCGGCAGCGTTCCATGGGCACACTGGTTTCGTAGCCATCGAGCCCGGTGAAGTAGACAAACTCGCCGACCGCGCCCACCTCATCAAGCACGGTGGAGAGCGGCAGGCCGGTCCATTCGGCGGTACCGATGAGGTTGCCGCCCACTTCGTTGCTGATGCAGAGCATGGTGGAGATGGATTGCTCGGCACCAAGCGCCTGGAATTGCTCCATGCTCCAGTTGCCGGGCTGGTCCACCTCGCCAGCGATTTCCATCCGCCAGTTGGGTCCGCTGGTGTGGGTGGGATCGCTGAAGTTCTTGGAGATGCGATAGAACTCGTCGTTCGGCGTGATCGCCGGGGTGATGTCGTCCTCGGCAGCAGCCGAGGTGGTATCGGCCTGATGCTGCCAGACATTGCGAATATCGCGACCCAGCACCAGCGCACCGATACCGGCTGCCATGGTGCCAATGGCGATGCGCCGGGATGGCGAATAGGTATCGCCCTGCACGGATGCTTGCAGCAGGCTGTGGACGAAGAGACCGAATACCAGCGCACCCGCCGCCAGCGTGAGGGTGGTGGCCACGAATTGATCGCGCAGCTGGGGCCTGTCAATGGCGTAGATCAGCACGATCGCAAG
>DJVD01000037.1:16137-20068 GCA_002440805.1 Chloroflexi bacterium UBA6265 | reverse complement strand
TTCCAACTGTCGCTCCAACCCAGGAACCCACGGTCGCTCCAACCCAAGCACCTACCGAGGCCCCGACGGTTGAGCCAACTGTGGCCCCAACCGAAGCCCCAACGGTGGCGCCAACCGAGGTTGTGCCGCCGCCCACAGAGGGTGCGGCGCTGGTGGTGACGTTCCCGTACGAGGAAGGCCAGCCACAAACATGTATCGAAATCAACACCGGCGGAGCCATTGGCCTGCTTGATTTGCCGTTCGGCTGCGATAACGGTGACAACGACACCGATCCGGCGGCAGGCGTGATCCGACTGGAGAACGTTCCTGCCGGTGAGTACTTCCTTGATGTGTATCAGGGTCCGGATTCGCTGGTCCAGGGCGAACCTCGTCCCGTTTCCCTTGTCGACGGTGAAACCGCATCAATCACGTTTGAAGCGCCCGAACCGGTTGAAACCAGCTTCGTCATCCTTACGACCGATGGCACGGATCCGGTTGGTGGGGCCTGCTACCAGCTTGGTGGGGCCGGCGATCCGGTATGCGACGACGGCAGCGGCACACTGACTGTCAGCGGCGTGCTGCCAGGTGATCACGCGATCGCCAACGTCAGCGCTCCTGATGGTTTTGAAACCGCCGAGCCGCAGACTGTTGCCGTCTCCGAAGACGGAAGCACGCAGGTTACGTTCACGCTCGTTGCATCCACCATTGAGGTGGTAGTGAACACCCTCGATGCCGAAACCAATGAGCCAGTGCCTGGCGCCTGCTACACCCTCAGCGGTGAAGAGCAGGTGTGCGACGAAACCGCCAGCGGCCAGGTTGTGTTCGAAGATGTTGAACCAACTGAGCATTCATTGACCATGACCACCGCCCCTGAAGGCTTTGAGCCTGCCGCCGAACAGGTTGTACCGGCCGGTGTCACGTCGCTGGATGTTGTAGTGCAGGCCGAGGTGACCAGCTTCACGGTGCTTACAACGGACGGCACCGCGGCCATTGGTGGCGCCTGCTACCTGATTGATGGCGCTGGCGATCCGGTCTGTGACGATGGCAGCGGCACGTTGATCATCCCGAATATGGCTCCCGGCGACCATACCGTTACCATGACGACCGCCCCGGCCGGTTACGATCTTGCCGATCCCGCCCAGCAGGCCATCACAGTTGCTGCCGATGGCAGCAGTTCGGTGACCTTCACCGTAGCTCAGGCGACGACCAGCTTGAGCATCCAGACGACCGATGGCACCACCGCCCTCGGCGGTGCCTGCTACCAGATTGACGGTGCGGGAGACCCGGTCTGTGACGATGGCAGCGGCACGCTGACGATCCCGAACATCGTTCCCGGTGACCACACGGTGACAATGACGACCGCGCCGGACGGATACAACCCGGCCGATCCTGCGGAGCAGGCGGTGCGCGTTGCCGCTGATGGCAGCACGGTCGCCACCTTCACTGTTACCCGCATCATCGCCACATTCACGATTGCCGTCACGGATGGCACCAACCCCGTGGGTGGAGCCTGCTACGTCGTTGATACCTTCGCAGAATTCTGTGACAGCGGTAGCGGTACGCGTACGGCCCGAGTTCTTCCTGGTGAACACACCATCACGATGACGGCGGTACCGGATGGTTATGAGCAACCAGAACCGCAGACCTTCACCGTTGCCGCTGACGGCAGCACGACCGTCACCTTCGAACTGGTTGCCCAGCCGATTGATTTGCAGATAACCACCGTCGACGGCGAAACCGGCGCAATCTTGCCTGGAGCGTGTTACACCCTCGATGGATCGGAGCCTGTCTGCGATACGGGTGAAGGCGTCGCGTTCAATGGCATCGAACCCGTTGAGCACACCCTGGTGATGACGACCGCGCCAGATGGCTACATCGCGGCCGCCGACCAGACCGTGCCAGCCGGCACAACAGCACTGGAAGTGCCGCTGCAGGTCCAGACCGGATCGTTGGTGGTCACCATTGTCGATGCCGATAACAATCCGCTTGCAGGAGCCTGCATCTCAGTCGATAGCGCCGCGCCGGTTTGCGACGACGATAACGATGGCCGCTTTGAGTTCAGTGCATTGCCGCTTGGCGAGCATTCAATTGCGGTCACCAGTGTGCCTTCGGGCTACGATCTTCCGACCGAGCCGCAGACGGCCAACATCGTCGTCGATCCGGCCGCTTCGGTTGAGTTCCAGATCGCGACCACACCGCCATCCACCGGTGGTCTCGACGTGACCGTGCGCTACAGCGACGATTCGCTGGCTGAAGGCGCGTGTGTTACCGTCACCCTCTCGGGTGGTGATACCCAGCGCGATGCCTGCGATGGCGGCGCTGCAGACACCAATGCCGAACCGGGGATTGTCGGCTTCGACGACCTGCCAACCGGAACCTACGAGGTCGCGCTGACACCAGGAACCGAAACGGCCCGACCACTGCAGACCACCACGCCGGTAAGCGCGACTGTTGTTGCCGGTGAGCGGGCGGCTGTTACCCTCACGTTGCCGCTGGCACCGGAAACCGGTGTACTCACCATTGTGACGACTGCCGGGGGCAGTAACGTTGGTGGCGCGTGCTTCACTGTCAACTCAACCGTGGTTTGTGATAACGACGGCACCGATGCCGATGGCACCGCCGGCGTTGTCCAACTCAACGAACTGGATCCAGGCGCCTATCAGGTCAGCATGACCACCGTGCCGGGTGGCTATGAGGAACCGGTCGCCCAATCGGCCACGATCGTGGCCGGCGAGACCACCCGGCTCGATTTCGAGTTGGTTCGCTTGCCGCAGCCAGGCTCGATCACGGTGAATACATCCAATACCGATGGCGATCCATTGCTGAATGCCTGCTATGCCGTAATGCAGAACGGTACGCGCGTGGCGTCGCAGTGCGATGGTAGCCCGGCTGATGGCGTGGTTTCGCTTGCGAATATCCCTGCGGGCACCTATCAACTGGTGCAAACGCAGTCGCCGGGCGGCCAGTACGCTACTGCCCCAACGCAGACGGTAGAAGTAAGCGCCGGCGAAGAGACCGTGGTGGATATCGTCATGGATCTGCGCCCTGGTCGCCTGACGGTGATCACGGCCGATCGCGACGAGCCGACGCTCCTCCTGCAGAACGCCTGTTACACGCTCGTGGGTGCGACCGAGTTCGGCCCATTCTGCGATGCGGATGATGGCAAGATCGATGGCCGCGTGGTGTTCACCAACCTGCCGGCCGGACAATACGAACTGCGGCAAACATCCGCGTCAGCCGGGTACGATCCGGCTGCCAACCGCGCGATTACGATTGCCGCGGGCGGCTCGCTGCAAATCACCGTCCTGAACGCCAAGGTGCCGCCGCCGGCAGAGCGCGGAACCCTGGTAGTTGTGCCACTCGATCCCAACGGCAATCCTGTCGCCGGTGGTTGTTATCAGGTGTTCAATGGCACCACGGCGTTGACGCAGCGGTTGTGCGATAACGCCGATGACCAGGTTGGCCGCATCACCTTCGTCAATTTGCCGGTAGGTGAGTTCACCCTGCGTGAGCAGCTGGCGCCATCGCCGGATTGGCAGATCGCGGCCGATATCACCATCACTATCCGCAACGGCGAAACCACTACAGTGGAAGTGCCGCACCTGTTCAAGACAGGCACGGTCGTGATCCAGGCGGTCAACACGGTGGGCCTGCCACTCCAGAATGCGTGCTTCACGCTGACGAATGCGGGCGATATCGAACCATGCACCGATGCCACGGGTCAGGCGACTGTTAGTGACCTCACGCCGGGAACGCGTCAACTTACCCAAACCAAGGCGCCGTTCGGCTACAAGTTGAACACTGCGCCACGAGAGGTAGTGGTACGACCTGGCCAGACAACGATCGTGCGGATTGTGTTCGAGAACGAGCCACCGCCGAACACCGGCACCATGCAGGTGCAGAAATTCATCTGTCCGGCTGGCGATGGCGGTGAACGCACCACATTCCTTGG
>DJVD01000037.1:15110-16062 GCA_002440805.1 Chloroflexi bacterium UBA6265 | reverse complement strand
TCGTTCAAGACGAACAACGATGGCCGCGCCCAGGTAACGGCGGAGAATGGCATCTACCTGCTCACGGAAACCGATCCTGACCTGCCGGGTAACTCGGCTGCGCGCGTTCGTGTGGGCACGGGTCAGATGACCACGGTAATCGTGATCAACTACATCGCGCCGCCAAAACCGGCACCGGTCACCATCAATGTGGAAGGCTACACCTGCGCACCAGGATTCAGTGGTAGCTCGTTCGTCGATTTCCAAAACAGCTGTATGGCCAACTCGCAGCTCACCAACCAAATCACGGTTCGCGCCGAAAGCGTCAATCGCTACAAGCGCGTCACCGGTGATACGGGCGTGCTTGGCAAGACCAGCTTCGTCGACCTGCCAGCAGGCACCTACACCATCTGGGCAGAGCGACCGTTCTCGATACCGCTGACGTACCTGTTCTGCGGCCCGGATGCGGCCAATCCGACGTTGAAGGCCGTGAACGGCTCGATAGTTACGACCCAGGCAAGTGGTACCACCATTACCTGCCGTGTCTTCCAGGTGCCACCGTTGTTCGATGCCACGCACGGTGCGATCCAGGTGCAGAAGTACAACTGCCCGATCGAGGAACGCCAACGCGGATACGACTACAAGACCGAGTGCAGCCGGGCTACGGAATCGATTCGATTCCAGATTCAGCGGGTCGATCCGGCTACCAAGAACAAGGCGCCGATTGGCACTCCGATTCAGGTAAGCACCAACGGCGATGGGATTGCGCAGTTCCCGATGTTGGCTGCGGGCACCTACAAACTTACTGAAGTTGACGGGGTGTGGTGCTTCGCGCAATCGAACAGTGTGGATTCGTCGGGTGATGTGATTGTCAACGTCAACAAGCTCAGCGAGGTATGGATCTACAACTGCGTCGGTACCAGCGAGCCACCGAACACCGGTTCGGGTGCCGCTGCCGACCTGCTCAACCCCG
>DJVD01000037.1:5780-15030 GCA_002440805.1 Chloroflexi bacterium UBA6265 | reverse complement strand
TAACGGTCGGCAATCACGAAGAGGGCGGTCGGCGATGCGATCGGTGTGGCTGGCAGCTCCACCGGGGTGGGCTGGAGCGATTCGCGCGGCGATGAGAAATCGCCCAGGATCCCCCAGATCACACCAGCAATCGCCAGCGGCACGATGAGCACCACCAGCAGCAGGATATCGCGGGCCGATTGGGATTTGGGAAGGTATTTTTCGAACATGAAGTGATAACCTCGAGAGCGTTGACCTGCAACGAATTGTCAGTACTCTTCTTACCAGAATCTCGTGAGAAAATCCGGAGACGGTGCATGACCGACGCAGCCACAGGTGGAGTGATTGTTGGGGCCGATGGGAAATACCGTTGCCCCTGGGTCGGAACCTCTGCAGACTATATGGCATATCACGATTCCGAGTGGGGTGTGCCTGTGCATGACGAGCACGGCCTCTATGAGCGGCTCATCCTGGAAGCGTTCCAGAGCGGGCTGGCGTGGATCACCATCCTGCGCAAGCGCGAGGGTATCCGAGATGCCTTCAGCCAATTCGATCCGGATAAGGTGGCCGCCTATGGCGATGGCGATATCGCTCGCCTCATGCAAGATACGCGCATCATCCGCAATCGCCAGAAGATTGTGGCAGCCATTCGCAACGCGCACGCGACGATTGCCCTGCGGGAACACGGCGGGCTGGATGAACTCATCTGGAGTCACCAGCCGCAATCGGTGAAGGCACCGGAAACCATTCACGATATCCCTGCCATTACGCCTGAATCCACGGCGCTGGCGAAATCGTTAAAACAGGCGGGATTCGTGTTTGTTGGCCCTACTACTGCCTATGCAATGATGCAGGCGATAGGCATGGTGAATGATCATTTACGCAATTGTGTGGCACGATAGGGGAACAAATATCCCGGGAACCACGTATACGTGATTGAGTGTAAACTTCAACTCTCATCACATAATCCTCACGTTGGAGTCCGCGTATGCACCTGCTAGCTCCTGGCCGACTTACCAGAATGTTGCTACCTCTCCTGTTTCTTTTGAGTGTGGCCATGGCGCCATCACAGACTGCTGCGGCTGCATACCAGGCCAATGCCAGCAGCAATATCAATCGCTCCATCGCCGAAATGGCCCGCGCCGAGCGCGAAGGCGACCTCAACCTGGTTTACGACCTGATGCTGCCAGATGCGCGGGCCCTGATTCCGCGAGCGGCCTTCGTGAACTGGTGGCCAACCGTGGCCCCGAGTGCTCCCGCCGATGTGCTGCGGATGGGCGATGTCACGTTCTCTGATATCACCTATGAACTCACCGGTACCGATTACGGCAATGTGGCCACGGTAAGTTACAGCTATCACGACACCGCGGGCAATGCAGTCGATCGTACCGTGCGCCTGGCAGAAATCGACGGTGTATGGCGCTGGATGCCCGACATTACCCAGGCCGATTTGCCGGATATCCTTTCCCACGCCGGCTATACCGTTGAATTCACTTCTGCCTATACGACCGAGCTTTATCGCGGCCTCGATACCTTCTGGGCGCAGGTGTTCTCCGACTGGGGCCTGGAATACCGCTCGCCAAAGGACATGATCGGCGTTCGCGTGGCTGGTACACCATCCGGTTGCGGTCCGATGGATGACATTGATGCGATTTTCGCCCACTACTGCACGCGCGATGAAACGATCTATTTCAATCCTGAAGCGCGCGATATGATTATCGACCGCGTTGGCAATGCCGCGTGGGAGATGGTGATGGCGCACGAATGGGCTCACCACATCCAGAACATCTCAGGCATGTATGTCACGAAATCGCCGGAACTTTTCGGCGGGAGTTACACCATCGAGCACGAACTCCAGGCCGATTGCCTCGCTGGCGTCTTCATGCAGGATGCCATTGCCCGCAATGTCTTTGAGCAGCGCGATCGCCGCGAGATGGACCAGATGCTGGAGTTGGGTGGCGACGCCGCCGGCACCACCTGGGACGATATCACCGCCCACGGTTCCTCCGACCAGCGGCGAGAATCACTGCTAACCGGATACGATGATGGCCTGCGCGGCTGCCACCTGCGCACCTAGCGCATCCGCAACAGGAAACACGCACGAAACGCCGGGTCGCGATTGACCCGGCGTTGTTTACAACCCCACACCCTTTGGTACGATCACAACCATGTGACCACGTGTGGCCGACCTGATGGAAGGCCCAACCACCGGAGGCGAGCTGTGTTTCAGGATCTCCATGTAATAGATGTCCATGCCCATTTCCCGATTCGGGGTGATGTGACCCAAAGCTTGCGCACACGCGAGCAGGGCGAGATCGAGAATCCGAAGGTTGCCGAACGGCAGGCGCATCGTGATGCGATCCTGGAGCGCACCCGGCATCAATGGCGGATGGCGTTCGATTTCCCCGAACCCGAGAGTGAACCCCGCTCGAGTGAAGAGCAGGCCGCGCGCTGGGTCGCCGAGCTCGACAAGTATGGCCTTGAACGCATCGGCTTCGTCACCGGTCGCGATAATGACGAACTCGCGCGCGTGGTGCAAATGTATCCGGATCGGTTCGTGGGCTTTGCGCATCACGATATCACCCGCCCGGATGCCGCCGAGGAGCTTGAGCGCGCCGTAACAACCCTGGGCCTGAAGGCGCTGAAGTTGCTGGCCCCTGCAATTCCTGTGCTGATCAACGACCGCTCGCTTTATCCGGTGTGGGAGGCGTGCGAACGCCTCGGAATCCCGGTACTGTGCCACTTCGGTATGCTGGGTGCCGCCGGCGGTGTCAGCTACCATCCCAACATCTCGCCGGCGGTGCTGGAGCCAGTGGCGCGCGATTTCCCCACGGTCGACTTCATCATTCCGCATTTCGGTATCCAGCATGTCACCGATTTGTTGTTTCTCTGCTGGAGCTGCCCAAATGTGAATGTCGATTCATCTGGCAGCAACCAGTGGGTGCGATGGATGCCGTACAACCTGACGCTGGATGACCTGTTCAGGAAGTTCTATGAAACCATCGGCCCGGAGCGGATCCTGTTTGGATCGGACAGCAGCTGGTTCCCGCGGGGATTTGCCCTGCGCTACCTGCAGGACCAGATTCGCATCTGCCGGTTCATGAACATGCCGCACGAGCACTTGCAGATGATTTTCGGCGGTAATGCTGCGCGCATTCTCGATATCCCGCTGGGCGATATCGACGCCAGGAAGGCCGCAACCGTCGGGGACGCCAACTAGAAGCCAACAGCAAAGCGGNNCGACCCCGCATGCGTATTTGTGATTACGGATTGAAGACGATTCCCGTGTGCTGGAATCCCGAGCCATCGTTCGGCAGGTTGTAGCCACTAATGGCCAGGCTGCCCTCGAACGGCACGGAAGTGCGATTCCAGTTGCCGCCATCGCTGGTGGCCCATACGGCGATGTGCAGGTGCGGCGTGCTCGCAAACCCGGCTCCCCCCACATCGGAGATAAAGCCCACTGCCTGACCCTGCGTGAGCACATCGCCAACGGAGATCGAACCATCGATGGTGAGATGGAACATGGCTACGGCATAGCCATTGCCCATATCAATGCTGATGCCGCCCGTGGACGGATCGAGCCAGCGTACCGTGCCGGTGACCGGTGAGTAGGCGGTTTCACCGGCGGTGCTGCCATCGGTGCGCACCAGGTCGAGCGAATCGCGATACTGCCACAGGTCGGAATTATTCTGGTGACTGCTACCGTTGTAGCCCTGCAGGATTTCCCACTCGCCACCGGCCACCGGCCAGGCAATTGAACCGCCACTACTCGGAACGGCGACCTCAGTTGGTTCGGGTTCTGGGGTCACGGCTTCGGTTGGTTCTGCTGGAGTATCAGCTGCGGGTTGCGGCTCGGTTGGATTCGCCAGCACCGGCGTATCACCCGATTCAAACACCAGGTAATCTGCATAGACCCAGCCGATGTAATCGGCCCAATAAATTGAAACGAAGCCGTCGCTGGATTCGCCATGAAGTTCCACGGTGTCGCCGGCGAGCAACTCGGCGATGATCGGATCGGCGGTAGATGGACCCGACCGAACCCATACCTGCTCGGAGGCGACGGCGGTTTCACCTGCATTTTGGGCCGAAACCGGCATGGCCAGCATCGACATCAGGCCGAAGAGCACCAGGCTCAGGCGCAAGGCGCGTGAACGAATCATAAGATTGAGACCTCGTATGTGCGGGGTGGTGTGGCGCGGTGCACACAGGATTCCACCCGGGTGGCTTTGTGGCCGACGGCTACGGGTGTCGGCGACGTAGAAATGGTGGTGATACTGGAGCGCTGATCTCACCCAGCCATGAACTGATCAGGACGCACGTTCAGTATGATCAAGTGGACAATTGAGCGTCCAGATGTACGGACGGGCAATCTGTGGGAAGCACTGATCGCTGGTTACACAACACCGATTCTCGACAGAGGGCCATTCGGCGGGTAAAGTTGGTACGTGCCTGGGCAGTTCCGCCCTGGTTTCCCGATATGAACAATTGAACCAAACGGCAAAACGTAGCGACCGAAACAGGATATTCCTGCATCGGCCGCCGATTCAGTTGAGGTGAAAATGACACTGGTAGGAACTCGAGAAGACTGGTTCGGAAATATCCGCGGGGATATTCTCTCGGGACTAGTGGTGGCTATGGCCCTCATTCCCGAAGCGATTGCCTTCTCGATCATCGCGGGCGTCGATCCCAAGGTGGGCCTGTACGCTTCGTTCTCGATCGCGGTCATCATTGCCTTCGTCGGCGGTAGGCCTGGCATGATCTCGGCGGCTACTGGCGCAATGGCGCTGTTGATGGTGAGCCTGGTGAAGGAGCACGGCCTGCAGTACCTGTTCGCAGCCACCATCCTCACGGGCGTAATTCAGGTGCTATTAGGTCTGGCCGGTGTCGCAAAATACATGCGCTTTATTTCCAACTCGGTGATGACCGGGTTTGTGAACGCGTTGGCGATTCTGATTTTCCTGGCGCAAGTTCCGGAACTCACCAACGTCACCTGGGTGACCTATCCAATGGTGCTGGCAGGGCTGGTGATTATCTACGGCTTGCCAAGGTTCACCACGCTGGTGCCGTCGCCCCTGGTGGCAATCGTGATCCTGACGGCTGCAGCGATGATGTTTAGTCTCGATGTGCGCACTGTTGGTGATATGGGTGAGTTGCCTTCCAGCATGCCGTCATTCCTGATGCCCGATATTCCTTTCAACCTTGAGACGCTCGGTATCCTGCTGCCGTACGCGATTCCCCTGGCGATTGTTGGCCTGCTTGAATCGCTGATGACGGCGACTATTGTCGATGACTTCACCGATACCGGTAGCAACAAGCGCCGCGAGAGTACAGGGCAGGGGATTGCCAATATTGTGACCGGTTTCCTTGGCGGCATGGCCGGTTGCGCCATGATTGGCCAATCGGTGATCAACGTGAAGTCGGGCGGTCGCGGTCGCCTCTCCACCCTGCTTGCCGGCGTTGTGCTGCTGGTTCTCGTTGTCGGCCTTGGTGATTGGGTTGGGCGCATGCCCATGCCCGCTCTGGTTGCCGTCATGATCATGGTCTCCGTTGGTACCTTCAGTTGGCGATCGATCTCAAACTTGCGCGTGCATCCACGCACATCCAGCGTGGTGATGTTGGCAACCGTGGGCGTGGTGGTGTGGACACATAACCTCGCCTACGGCGTGCTGGTGGGCGTGGTTCTCAGCGGTATCTTCTTCGCCTGGAAGATCGGTCAGTTGTTCGAGGTGCGCTCGACCATTTCGAATGACGGCCGCCATCGCACCTATGTGGTGGGTGGTCAGGTCTTCTTCGCCTCGGCGGAGGCGTTTGTGAACGCGTTTGATTTTCACGAGGCGCTGGAATCGGTGACCATCGATCTCACTCGCGCCCATTTCTGGGATATCTCGGCAGTGGCCGCCCTGGACAAGGTGATGTTGAAGTTCCGCCGCGATGCCACCGAAACCACCATCATCGGCATGAACGAGGCCAGCGCCACGACAGTGGACAAGCTGGCTATCTACAACAAGTCCGACGCTCTCGACTATATCCCTGGCCACTAGGCCAGCCCGGGAAAGGGAACTGCTGTGAGCATATTCGCCTATATCGATCGATCGCGTTTTGCCGACAGTGTCTGGCGTCACGCTGTTTGGGCGGCAAAGCAGCTAAACCTGCCAATTGAGATCATTCATGTTCTCGATCACCCATTTGTTGGCGCCCATAACGATTACAGCGCCCGATTGACTCTGGATGCATCGGACGCAGCGATTGAGGAGCGAGTGCGGTTCGATGCCGAACAGAATCGCATCCTGATTGCTGGGGGCCGGTTGCTTCTTGATACTGTCACTGCGTCAGTCCGCGCCGAAGGGATTGATCAGGTTTCGCAACGTCTGTTTCAGGGCAGCGTGCTGGATCACCTGCAACAGCATGTCAATGAAGCAACGATCGTCATCGTTGGCAAACGGGGCGAGGGAGCAAACCAGGATTCGCAGCATCTGGGTCGAAATATTGAACGGGTAGTACGCGAAGCCCATCGGCCCGTACTGATTGCTGAGGCCCAGTTTTCACCACCAAGAGCTGCAACCATTGCATGGGACACGGGCAAAAGTAGTGGTGAGGCAATCCACTTTCTCGCCATGCGTCCGCTATTGCGCGGCATGCATACCAAACTGTTGCATATAAGCGATGGGCAGCATGTTCCGCCCGCCTTGCACGATGCCAAAGCACACTTGCAGGGGTCGGGTCTGACGGTAGAGATCGATATCCGTCCAGGTGCGGTGACGGAATCTATTCTTGCCGGTGCAGACGAGCACGGTTCGCAGTTGCTTGTCATCGGCGCCTATGGGCACTCGCGCATCCGGCACCTGGTTGTGGGCAGTACCACTACCGAAATTCTGATGCGCGCCACTTCATCTGTACTCGTTTTCCACTAGGCGGTGAACGTCAAAAGCCCGTTTCCATTTGGTGGAAACGGGCTTTTGACGTTGCTAGAGGTGTTGCATCGTTTAGTCCAGGCGGGTGGAACTGTAGTAATGCTCGCTGTAGTAGGAGCTGTACACGCTGCTGATCTTGACGCCTGTGCCCGGGTTTTCGGCATGGACCATCTGGCCATCGCCGATATAGATGCCCACGTGGCTGATGAAGCCGCCTGTGCCGCCGGTGCCGACGAAGAAAATGAGGTCGCCTGGCTGCCATTCGCCCCATGCCACCGGCGTGCCATACGTGGCCTGCAGGTCTGTGCTGTGGGTAATGTCGTAGCCGAGGGTGTTCTGCACCACGTACTGCGTGAAGCCACTGCAATCAAAGCCCGACGGCGTATTGCCGGCCCACACATAGGGATAGCCGTTGAACTGGATGGCGAAGTCAACGATCTGCTGGCCCTGGCTGGTGACCGCCGGTTGGGTGACCGCAGCCTGCGCTTCTGCCGGCACGCTGGTGCCCAGGTAATCGCTGTGGACCCAGCCGGATCCGTAATCGGTTTCTACCTGGTAGAAGCCATTGCTGGTCGCGCCGGTGATATATACACTCACGCCGGCTGGCAGCACCTCCACGACATCGCTGCCAGTGCTGGCGCCGCTCCGCAGGTTGACCGAATCAGCCGTATAGAGCCATCCATCACTGCCCCACGTCACATCGGAGGATGTGTCGGCGGGAGCCGCCTCGGTGGTTACCGCGGTGCCATCAAGCGAGAGGTAATCGGCATAGACATACGCATACCAATCGCCGTAGTAGATCTCGACATACCCGTTTTCCGAGGCACCGGTCGTCGATACCCAATCGCCACCCTGCAGCTCGCCCAAAATAGCATCGGCAGTGGACGGACCCGAGCGGACATAGACCTGCTCGGTGGCCATCACCCGGCCTTCCTCCGCAGAAGCGCGAGGCGCGGGGACCAGGGGCGAGAAAACGGCTGCCAATATGGCAACCATGAAGAGCGCACTGAAGATTAAGCGCGTCCGCGATCGGAGCGTTTGCATGGGGGTTCCCTCCCGAGGAAAGTCCAGCTATCAACCCGGTTCTCCACCCCAAAAGAGGGAGCCGTGAGATGCTGGCAGGGTGGAGCACACCGGTTTGCGGGTGTGTGCTGCACGATTTCAGCCAATGTGTGATGGCGCACGATCGAGAGAGGAACCATCCTTCTTCCCTCAATCGTTTGTGTGCACATCGCACGTTCAGGATTGTCACAGTCCGTGCACGCGGGTGGCGAGGTGTACGAACGACCAAAGTCGTCCCCCGATTCGAATTGCTCGTTCGTACGTTGCTTACATTCCTGATTCGCGTAGCGAGGGGATCAACGTTTCTCCCCCTCTGTGTCCGGGAGGTCACAGCGAATGCATCCGCTTACAATCAGGTCATGGAGATGCATGCATGAGCGAAGCCGTCACAATCCACCATATCGAGCCATTCCGGGCACTCTCGGCGGCTGGCGCAGTGGCAGCCATCTGGCGGGAGGCTACCAATGCCGAGGAAGCTGCAGCGCGCGAGCTGGCAAATGGCACCTTTCCCAAGCACGTCTCGTGGCCTGGTTTCCGCATGTTTGTGGCGGCGATTGATGGCAATCCGGTGGGATTCATCTACGGATATCGCAGTTTGCCCGGGCAGTGGTGGCACGATCAGGTGCGCGATGCGTTGATCGCCGCTGGACAGGAGTCATGGCTGGAGAAAGCGCTCGAGTTGGCGGAAATCGCCGTGCTGCCGGCGTTCCAGGGGCTTGGTATTGGCACGCAACTGATCGATGCTTTCCTTGAAAACCTCAATCGGCCTGTCTTGCTGGCTGTCGAGGCTGCCCAGCCGCATGCCCATGTGCTCTATGCCGCTCACGGATTCCGCGATTTGTTACCCGATTTCCGCTATCCCGGCTGGGATGACCAGATCATCGTGATGGGTCGACCCGCGCAAGGAGAACAAGGATGACAACCCTGAACCTCGGCATCATTGGCACAGGCCTGGCGGTGGAGAAACTCCACTGGCCGGCATTGCTCGCGCTGGAGGATCGCTACAAGGTCGTGGCCTTTTGCGACCTTGAGCGTGATCATGCCCTCCATTTTGCCGGGTATGCCGATGCCGATATGGATCAATTCACGCGCGAGTACCACCAGTTGTTGGCACGGGAGGATGTCGATGCCGTCCTGATCTCGTTGCCGATTCCATTGGCCGCGCAGGTGCTGACCGATGCACTGGAAGCCGGTAAGCACGTGTTGTGCGAGAAGCCGCAAGCAAAATCACTCGCCGAAGCCAATACCCTCTGGCCGGTGGTGCGGGCATATCCCGACCAGGTGCTGATGATCGCCGA
>DJVD01000037.1:0-5703 GCA_002440805.1 Chloroflexi bacterium UBA6265 | reverse complement strand
CCAGGCGAGTTCAGCAGCACGCCGTGGCGCTGGCAAGGTGCCTACGAGGGCGGACCGCACCTCGATGGCGGCGTGCATCAGATCGCGCTGGTCCGCATGCTGATGGGCGATGTTGCCCGGATCAGTGGCGAGGTGCAGGATGCCAACGAGACCCACGGCGGACCAAGCCAACTCTCCACCAATCTTCGTTTTGTGGATGACGCGATCGGGAGCTTCATGCTCGGTTCGCCGAGTACCCCGATGCCGCCGGATGAAAACGGCGTTCGCATCTACGGTAGCGCCGGAGTGATGAGCGTGAACGACGAGCGCATCCGTATCTGGAAAGATGGCCAGACCATCACCCACGAGGTGGAGCGGCAAGACTTCGGCTATATCAATGAGTTTCACAACTTCCATGACGCCGTGCTGTATGGCGCGCCGGTGATCGGCGATTTCTACCAAAGTTGGCGTGGCATCGAATTCGTCAGCCTGGCGCTGCAGAGCGCCGCCGAAGGCCGCACCATGCTTACCGATGGCGAAATCTCTCCACTCAGTCCATGGCCGATTGACCTGTGGTTGCCGCACGGCGTGACCGAACTGGACCTGAAGGTGGAGATCACCAGCAAGGATGGATTGCTGCCGGGATGATGTTCCCGGCAACATTCGCCAGGGCCGTCCAGATAGATGAAAGGATCGCGGCAATGGAGTCGCCTCGCCTCGTAATTCGGAATGCGCGTGTGTGCCCGCTGGTAAACGGGATCGAGGTGATTGATCACGGTGCGATCATCTGCCAGGGTGACCGCATCGCATGGGTCGGTCCCGAGCGACAGCTGCAATCGCAACCAGGTGACGTCGAAATCGACTGCGGCGGAAGGTTGGTCACTCCTGGCCTGATTGATTGCCATACCCACCTGGTCTACGACGGCAATCGCGCCAATGAGTTTGAGATGCGCCTTGCTGGTGCCAGTTATGAGGAAATCGCTCGGGCGGGAGGCGGCATCATGAGCAGCGTCGCCGCCACCGAGGCCGAGTACACGATCCAGCAACATGCCGAAGCCGAGCTGGCGTGCGCCTTGTGTGAGACCAATGAGCAGGCCGCGCGCGAGATGGCCGATACCGCCAACCACCGCGCCGAGCATCGCCGCTTCCGTAACCTGATCGATCANNTGGCGATGGCAGGGTCGTTGCCGCTGGATGTGTATCGCACCTATCTCGCCGCACACGTGATGCCAGCCGATAGTGGCATGAGCCGCGCCGAATGGGTGCAACACCTTGTAGAAGATGACGTCGACCGGGTATTGGCCGACGCCGGCTTCGACGCCATCGATATGTTTTGCGAGGGAATTGCCTTTCTGCCGGAGGACCTGCAGCCGTTGTTGCACAAGGCACGCGAGCTGGGCGTGGACATCAAGATCCACGCCGATCAGTTGAGTGACCTGGGCGGAGCCAACCTCGCTGCCGAGTGGGGCGCGGTCAGCGCCGATCACCTTGAATACACCAATGAGGAGGGAGCCCGCGCGATGGCGGCATCCGGCACCGTGGCCGTGATCTTGCCAGGCGCCTTCTATTTCATCCGCGAGACCCGCAAGCCCCCGATTGATCTCTTCCGCGCCCACAACGTGCCGATGGCGATCGCCACGGACCATAACCCCGGGACGTCGCCGCTCAACTCCTTGTTGCTGGCCGCAAACATGGCCGCGACCCTGTTTCACATGACCGTGGACGAATGCCTGCGCGGAATCACGATTCATGCGGCGCAGGCGCTCCGTCGCCACGATACGGTCGGCAGTCTCGAAGCTGGCAAACTGGCTGACTTCGCCATCTGGAATGCGCAGGCGCCAGCCGAGCTGGTCTACAACATCGGCGGTAACCCCCTCTGGCAGCGGGTCTATCGCGGTCGGCCCGATTAGGGATGCCATATCATTCCAATCCACCGCTGCAAGAGCATCGATGCATTGTGGCGTGGGCATTGGCCTGCGCCGAGCGGTCGCTCTACGCGTTTGAGCGCGATACTGATAGCGATCCGCGCCCGCGCCTGGCGCTGGCGGCGGTGTGTGCGTGGATGGCAGGTGACGTACCTGCCGAGGAGGTGGGCGCTGTCTCGCTGGCGGCCCATGCGGCTGCGAGGGAATCGTCAGGCGACGCAGCCCGAATGGCCGCCCGATCGGCGGCGCAGGCTGCCGGCGTGGTGCATTCGGTTCGGCATGCCCCGCACGCAGCCAGTTATGCGCGCCGGGCAATTGCGGCTGCCGGTGGCGACGCCGATGCCGAGTTGGCGTGGCAACGTGCAAACGCCGATGATGTAGTGAAAGCGTTCCTGTTGGCGCAGATACAGCAACCAACCGTCGTTTCAGGAGACACCGAATGAACCAGACCGTCATCACTCCCGGCGATGTTCCCCTGCACCAGTGGCGCAGTATTTACGCTGGCGACGTGCCGGTACTAGCCGAGGGTTCGTTGGAACGGGTACAGGCTGGTGCCGAAGCGATTGCTCGCATTGTGGCCCGCGGTGAACCGGTGTACGGGGTCAATACCGGGTTCGGCAAGCTCGCCAGTGTTCGGATTGGCGATGACGATCTCTCCACGTTGCAGCGCAATATCGTGCTGTCACACGCGGCGGGAACCGGTGATCCGGTGCCGCCGCATATCGTGCGCCTGATGATGGCCCTGAAGTTGGCGAATATCAGCCAGGGCTACTCGGGTGTTCAAATCGCCACGGTGGAATTGCTGCAGGCAATGCTGGCGGCACATGTCACACCGGTGATCCCGGGACAGGGTTCCGTCGGCGCAAGTGGCGATCTCGCGCCACTCAGCCACCTCGCCGCCGCGATGATCGGGGTAGGGGAGTGCGATACGCCGCTTGGCCGGATGCCCGCGGCCGATGCCCTCGCCGCTGCCGATTTGCAGCCCGTTGAGCTGGGTCCCAAGGAGGGATTGGCCCTGCTCAATGGCACCCAGTTCAGCACTGCCCACGCGATGGCGGCGTTGTTCGAAGCGGAGCAATTGCATACCAATGCGCTCATCACGGGTGCCCTCAGCACTGAAGCCGCCAAGGGCAGCGATACCCCTTTTGATCCTCGCATTCACGAAATCCGCAAACACGCCGGCCAAATCGAGGTTGCCGCTACCTTGCGATCGCTGATGGCTGGCAGCGCTATCCGCGAATCCCATCGGCTGGGCGATGAACGCGTGCAGGATCCGTATTGCCTGCGCTGCCAGCCACAGGTGATGGGTGCTGTTCTCGACGTGCTCCGGCAGGTTGCCAACACCCTCGAGACCGAGGCCAATGGTGTCACCGATAATCCGCTCGTTTTTACGGGCGATGAGGATGTCGCGCTGAGTGGCGGAAACTTCCACGCCGAACCGGTGGCCTTCGCCGCCGATATGCTGGCGCTGGCAATCTGCGAGATCGGTTCCCTGGCGGAACGACGCATTGCGATGTTGATCGATCCCGCGTTATCGGGTTTGCCTGCCTTCCTCGCGCCGAATCCCGGCCTCAACAGCGGTTACATGATCCCGCAAGTCACTGCCGCCGCATTAGTGAGCGAAAACAAGCAGCGGGCCACGCCGGCAAGTGTCGATTCCATCCCTACCAGCGCCAACCAGGAAGATCATGTGTCCATGGCGGCGCATGGGGCGCGTCGGTTGCAGCCGATGTTGCGCAATGCCGAGGCGGTGATCGGGATTGAACTGCTGGTCGCCGTCCAGGGTTGCGATTTTCACGCCCCGCTCACATCAAGCCCGGTGCTGGAAACGGTGCGGACGAAGCTGCGAACGGCAGTCTCGTTTATGGAAGATGATCGCTGGATGCATGCTGATATGGAGAGTGCCATTGGCCTGGTGCGCGGTGGCGTGCTGGCCGAGGTGAATCCATGAAAACCATTGGCCTGATTGGCGGCATGAGTTGGGAGAGCACCGCCGAGTACTACCGGATCATCAACGAGACCGTGCGCGACCGCCTCGGTGGACTGCACAGCGGCAAGATTGTGATGGTCTCAGTCGATTTTGCCGAGATCGAGTCCATGCAGGTGGAGGGGCGATGGGATGATGCCGGGGTGGCGCTCGCGCAGGCTGCCAGGCAAGTTGAGGCGGCTGGTGCCGACTGCATCCTGATTTGTACCAACACCATGCATAAGGTGGCAGAGGCAGTGGAGTCGGCGACGAACCTGCATTTCATCCACATTGCGGACGCTACTGCCTACCGGATCCCTGTGGACACGATCCCGATGCTGGAACGGCGTCAACAGGAAGAGGAACCGGGCATTTGGCGGACCTGCATCGGCATGAATCCCGCCCGCACCGTTGGTCTGCTGGGAACGGCTTTCACCATGGAGCAGGATTTTTATCGGAAGCGCATTGAGGACGCTGGACATACCGTTATCGTGCCCGAGGCCGAGGATCGCGCCATCATTCACCGCGTAATCTATGAGGAACTCTGCCTCGGCATTGTCCGCGAGCAGAGCAGGGCGGAGTACGAGCGCATCATGCGTAGCCTGGTCGACCGTGGGGCAGACGGCATTATCCTGGGCTGCACCGAGATCGAACTGCTGATTGACCCGGACGATGATGCAATCGCGCCGCTGCTGCCGACAACGCGAATCCATGCTGAAGCGGCCGTCGACTGGGCATTGGCAGAATGACAATGGATGTGGTCCTGCTGGTCATCCGGACCATCATCATCGGCGTGTTGCTGGTTTCCGGCATCGCCAAACTTGCCGACCGTGAAGGCTCGGCGGAGGCAATGATCGGGTTTGGCGTACCCCGCCGGTTGATCCCGTTGGCTGCGTTTTCGCTTCCATTCGTGGAGATCGCGCTGGCGACAGGGATGATCTTCGCGGCGACGGTGAACTGGGCGGCGATTGTCACCACCCTGTTGTTCCTCGCGTTCACGATCGGTGTGGGCCGGATTGTGCTCGCTGGCGAGAACCTCGATTGCCACTGTTTCGGCCAACTCTCCTCCGGGCCGGTTTCCTGGCTGACCCTGGTGCGCAACATCGTGCTGACGCTGGCGGCGACATTTGTGGCGTGGTGGTCGTGGACCCGTAAAGCCCCCTCGATGTGGGACGATCTCTCTTGGACGGACGCCGGTATCGTAATCATCGCGCTGGCATTTCTTGCCCTTGGAACCGTGATCTATCGCCTCTGGCAAACGCAGGCAGCGCTGCTGGCACAGATCGATGAACTGCAGGCGCTGATCCCTGCCGGCCGGATTCGCAAGCCACCGATTGAGGAGTCATTTGCACGCGTGACCGAGGGGATCACGGTCACGGATTCGGATGGCACGGCTGTCTCCGTTTCGTCACTCGTCCTCAAGAAATCGCCAGCTATGCTGATATTCATTAGTAGTTCCTGCCGTGCCTGCAACGCGATCATGCCGGAAATTGCCGCCTGGGAGCAGGAGTTCGCCGGGCTGATGCCGGTAAGGGTCATTGGCATTGGCGATGCCGCCGAGATTCAGGCGCGCGCTGAGGCAGCCGGCATTGACCAGGTGTACATGCGGGAGACCGATGAACTTGCCACTCGTTTGAAAGTGAATGGCAATCCAACGGCGGTATTGGTGGATCACGATGGCTTTGTGCGCGCCAAACCGATGCTGGGTGGGGTGCCGATACGTCGCGCCATCGAGGAATTGCGACGCCAGGCTGCCGGATAGCGGAGGGTTCACCACGTCGTCGCACCGGCACTACGCATCCAGTCGCGAGCTTGCCGGCCCTGGTCCGAGGG
>DJVD01000226.1:41625-42222 GCA_002440805.1 Chloroflexi bacterium UBA6265 | reverse complement strand
GGGTTGGAGGTGCTGAATGCCGAGCAACTGGAACAATTGGAACGCGATCCACGGAGCCCGGCGACGAACGAGTTTGATCCCGGCGATCTGGGTGATGCGGCCTACGCCTACGAGGGCATCTACGACAATGACGCAACCTTGGGCGGGTGGTCCGAATTCGCAGTGGTGATCCTGTGGGTGCAGGATGGCGATACGGTCTACCAGGTCTTTGGCCAATTCCTGCCGGGCGATCACGCGGATATCGCCACAAAGGTCGTCAGCGATATGCTCACTGCCGACGCGGGCGCGGCCGAACCCGTGTTTGACATGAATGGCGGATCGCGCGGCGGTTTGTGGGAGAAGCTCAACGCCGTTGATCTGGCAATGCCAGCGGGTTCGACCGTCTACGACCTTGAGATCTATCCGGTCTCTGAGGATGCCGTGATGGGCGATTCGGTGGTAGTGCCGGTGGTTGATCTCGACAATCTCGGCATGTTACCCGGCAGCATCGGCAGTTGGCACATCGCCTACGGCGCGGAAAGCAGCGGCACACCGGCAGCCACACCGGTGGTAACCACCACTGATGTGTTCTCGATCGAGCTGTGGGTACTGGAATTT